>NZ_JBJXIB010000008.1:0-79109 GCF_046115965.1 Janthinobacterium sp. CG_23.3
GAGCGAGCCGAAGTGATCAGCGCCGCCAAGAGCCTCGTTGAACAGGTCGGCGTGGCCGCCGCCTGCCGCGCCCTGCGCCTGCCACGCAGCGCCCTGTATCGCGACCGAGCCGCTTGCCACGTCTGTCCATTGCCGGCCACCGCAGCACCGGCCCGGCGACCGCCGCTGGCGCTGTCGGAGCTGGAGCGCCGCGTGGTGCTCGACGTGCTCAACAGCCCACGCTTCGCCAATTGCGCTCCGGCGGCCATTCACGCCCAGTTACTCGACGAGGGACGTTACGTGGCCTCGGTGCGCACCATGTACCGCCTGTTGCAAGGCTGTGCCGCGGTGCGCGAGCGCCGCGACCAACTACGCCATCCCGAGTACGCCAAACCGGAACTGCTGGCCGTGGTGCCCAATCAAGTCTGGAGTTGGGACATCACGAAGTTGAAGGGTCCGGTCAGGGGCACCTGCTTCCACCTGTATGTCATTCTCGACATCTTCAGCCGCTACGTCGTCGGCTGGATGGTGGCCGAGCAGGAAACCGCCGAGCTGGCCGAGCAGCTCATTGCCGACAGCGCCGCCAAGGAATGCATCGCACCGGGAACGCTAACCTTGCATGCCGACCGGGGCAGCAGCATGCGCTCCAAGGCGGTGGCCACGCTGCTGTGCGACCTGGGCATCGCCAAGTCGCACAGCAGGCCTTACGTCTCCGACGACAACCCGTACTCGGAGGCGCAATTCAAAACCATGAAGTACCAGCCCGGCTTTCCGCCACGCTTTGGCTCGCTGGCCGACGCGCGCGCGCACTGTGTCCAGTTCTTCTCTTGGTACAACCGACAGCACCGCCATTCCGGCATCGGCATGATGACGCCTGAGAGCGTTCACACCGGCCGCGCCGCCGAAGTGCGCAAGCAACGACAAACCACTCTGGCAATCGCTTTCCAGCGCACGCCGAACCGCTTCAAACACCGCATGCCACAGCCGCAAAAATTGCCGACGTCGGCTTGGATCAACCCGCCACCAATGGAGAAAAAAGCTGCCTGAAATACGAGATTTAGACTCTCGCCGATTCAACCAGGTGTTTCAAAGTCATTGACACGCTCCGTACCCAGGGCTAGATTCGCTAGATTAGTGCGCAGCTGCTTAGACACCTTGTTGTCCTCGAACTGAATGTAGAGTCATCGTGCGGCTTTGCTTGCAAGTAGCGCGGTTTCCGTAGGTCGGGTTAGCGAACCACCGACGACTGCCACGGAAGTGCTTTCTCAACTAGTTTGACACATGCCTCGCCTTGGAACTCAGCGCGAGGAATTCCAGCGCCAGCGTCAGAAATATTGTGACAACTACACTTTTCTCCATGTAAAATGCGCCCCAATACGTGAATGGTGCCCTCCCGCTTGTCGGTTGGAGGGTGAAACGGGAAGCCGGTGACGCGCGAGATTTCCATCTCGCGCCAGTCCGGCGCAGCCCCCGCTGCTGTATGCCTGACGACTTTGATCGAACGCCACTGTGCATCGCACGGGAAGGCAGGACCAGGGAAGGATGACGGCAAGCCAGAAGACCGGCCAGTCACGATGCATGCGCAAAACCCGGGGTGTGGTTTTGCCTGTTATTTGTTCGTCTTTTTTTTCGTTTTGCCAACGCAATCGCACGCCGCAGCCGTGCGCGCGTCCGTTCGCCCTGCGCGCGCGGCGCGCGCCGGCGCGGCCGCGTGCGCCGTCGCGAACTCACCCCCGGGATTTCCCGGCAATTCACCACGTAGACGCCTCCATGACCCATTCCAGCCCAGCTTGTTCCACGCCCATCCGCCCCATCGCCACCGCCATCGCACTGCTGTGCGTGTCCGGCGCCTGGGCCCAGCAGACCGCGGTGATGCCGACCGTGACCGTACAAGGGGCTCTCGCGCATGAGGGAATGGGATTGCAACGCCAGAACGCCACGGCCAGCCGGCTGAGCCTGACGGCGCAGGAGCTGCCCGCCAGCGTCGAGTCGCTCAGCGCCGATACCATGCAGTCGCGCGGCGACCTGCAAGTCAAGGACGCCGTCACCCGCACCACGGGTCTGACCGATATCAGCTCGCCCGGCAACGGCGTAGCCTACTCGGCGCGCGGCTTCAGCGGCAACGGCGCCATCGCCCAGCTGGAAAACGGCCAGCGCCCGCAGGTGGCCTCGGGCACGGCGACCTATCCGTCCGATCCCTGGGGTTATGAATACATCGAAGTGCTGCGCGGCCCGAGTTCGGTTGTCTACGGCAGCGGCACCACCGGCGCCACCATCAACGCCGTGCGCAAGGCGCCGACGCGCGCCGCCTCGCTGGAGGCGATGGCCGGCATCGGTGGCGGCCGGGCGCTGCGAGGCGGCGTCGGCGCCACCGGCGCGCTGGGGGAGAACGGCGCGTTCCGCCTCGACGCCTACGCCGACCGCGGCGACGGCATGCTCGACCGGGGCCAGGCGCGCCACGGCAAAGTGCTCACCAGCCTGAGCTACGCCCTGACGCCCGAGCTGGACCTCGACATGCAGCTCGACCATCTCGAACAGAAACCGCAGCGCTACTTCGGCACGCCGCTGGTGAATGGCGGCATCGCGGGCGCGCTGCGCGGCCAAAACTACAACGTGGGCGACGCCGACATCGACTTCGTCGACGACAAGGCGGTGGCCCGTCTGACTTGGCGCGTGGCGCCGACGCTGACCATTAGCAACGAACTGGCCTATATGACAGCGCGCCGCAACTGGCGCAACGCCGAAAACTATGTTTACCACGCGGCGGCGGACGTGGTCGAGCGCAGCGACTACATCGCCATCCAGCACGACCAGGAACAGACCGGCAACCGCCTCGAGGCGCGCTGGGACGGCGGCGCCAACCGCGTCGCGGCCGGCTGGGAGGCCGCCACGGTCAATTTCACCCACACCAACAACTCGCCGTACGGCGGCGCGTCGAGCGTGGCGCCGACCGGTTTCAAACCGGGCCTGTTCGACAGCCCCGATCCCTTGCGTCCGAACTTCAGCACGCACACAGTCACCAACGCGCTGTATGTCGAGGACGCCTATAAACTCGGCGAACGGCTGCTGCTGCTGGCGGGCCTGCGCCACGACCGCTACAAGGTCGAGCGCGTCAGCCTGCTGGGGGCGGCCGGCTTCACGTCGACGCTTCAGTCGACCGCGGCGCGGCTCGGCCTGACCTGGAAGCCGGCGGCCGATACGTCGCTGTACGGCCAGTTCAGTAGCGGCAGCGATCCGGTCACCAGCCTGCTGTCGCTGAACCTGTCCAACAGCCGCTACCAGCTGACCCGGTCGCGCCAGGTGGAAGGCGGCGTCAAGCAGTCGTTGGCCAACGGCAAGGCGGAATGGACCGCCGCGCTGTACCGCATACGCAAGGATGACATCGTCACGCGCGACCCGGCAAATCCGGCGCTGTCGATCCAGGGCGGCGCGCAATCGTCGCAGGGGGTTGAGATCGGCGCCAGCGTGGCCCTGGCGCCGGCATGGCTTCTGGAAGCGAACGCCGCCTACACCGACGCCAGCTTCGACCAGCTGATCGAAGCTGGCAACGTGTCGCGCGCCGGCAACCGTCCCGCCGACGTGCCGAAGACCTCGGCCAACCTCTGGCTCAGCTACCGCGCCAACGGCTGGCGCGCCGGCACCGGCGCGCGCTACGTCGGCGAACGTTTCATCGACAATGGTAATACGCAGTCGCTTCCGGCCTATACCACGCTGGACGCCACGCTGGGCTGGAACGTCAACCGTAATGTGCAGGTGCAACTGAACCTGCGCAACCTGACCGACAAGCTGTACGCCAGCACCTCGTACAGCGCCAGCCAATACCTGCTGGGCGACCGGCGCCACGCCGAATTGACCGTGCAGTGGCGTTACTAAAGGACAAGATGATGGCAACCGCTTCCGGCTGTGCCGGAAACGCCTGTCGAGCGGAGCGCCGACAGCGCAGGCTTACTGCTGCGGCGGCAGCGCGGCGCTCTGCGACATGCCCATCTTCAGCGGCTCGCCGCGCTGGCCGCCGACGGCCCGGCTAAATTCCTCGGCAAACGTCGGCGCCACCCGCCACGTCTGGCCACCGGCGCTGCGCTCAAACGTAAAGTCGGCCTGCAAGACGGTGGAGGAGCCGACGCCGATGGCGGCGAGCAGCGGGTCGTTGCGCTCGAACATTAGGCGGCAGGCGTACTGGGTGCCCGGCTTGAGCACCCGGCAGGCGCCCAGCGGCTCGAGTTCGGCGATTTCGCGCAGGCGCTCGCGGGCGCTACGCGACACCGCCGAGGCGCGCCGCATCTGTTCCAGCATCAGCGCGTGGCGCGCGCTGGTGGCGTCGTGCCGCAGCGTGTCGACGCCGGCGCGGAAGGCGCGCTCCAGCTGGTCGCGCCCGACCGGCTCGGCTTTGTTGCCGAAGCCGCCGTCCGGGTCGATCCGGCCGAAGCGCGCCGCCACCAGGGCCGGCTCGGCGCCGGTGATGTCGAACTGCGCGCTGTCGTCGGCCGCCGGCCCGATCGTGTAGGCGTACGGCGTGCGAATGCCGTGGTCGTCGAGCTTGGCCGCGCAGCCGCGCAGCCGCGGGCCGCTGGCGTAACCGACCTCCCTCACCTCGCCCAACGACGGCGCGCCGGCCGGCGCCTCGACCAGGCGCGCGTCCTGGCGCGCCGAGACGTGCGCCAGGAATAACATGTTTCTGACCGTGTTGACGGTCAGCGCGGCGTCGCACGCGGGCACGGCAACCGGCATCAACAGGTACCAGAGCGGGCCGCCCAACACCAGCGCCACGCCGCCCAGCCACAGCCAGGGCGAGCCGGGCAGGACCTGGCGCCAGAACGCCGCCAGCAGCGCGCGGCGCGCCTGGCGCAACGTAACGCGTGCCTGTTCGACGATCTTCGACCTGGCGCGGGCGGCGCCCGAGCGTTCGGCGCGCACGCGGGCGCGCAACTGGTCGAACTGGGCGCGTTCGAGCAAGCCGCTCATGACCATCCAGGCCAGCGCCGCCGCCGGCGAGCCGAACGCCCGTTCCGACGGCGCCCGCCGCGTCGCGGCGCTGCGCTCGGCAACGCTGATCAAGCCCTCGGCGCACAGTGTCGCGATGGCCTGCCGGTTGGCCTCGCGGCGCAGCGCCAGCAAGGTCTTCATGGTCTGCTCCAACACCGCCTTGCGTTCCTCAAACGCTTCGCCCTGGCGCCTGGCAAGCAGGCGCTCGGCCGCCTTTTCGGCCAGCGCCCGCTCCGACAAGATGCCCACCGATACCAGCCACACCAGATGACGGACCAGGTCATCATCGAAGGCGACCTCGTCGTAGCGCGGATGCGCCAATGCCAAACCGCGTTGCGCGTCGGTCATCAAACCGAGCGAATTCAAGCCGGCAAAAGGGTGGTCTTGCGTGTCTGTGGTCATGGATTGCAGTCGTAAAGATAGTGCACCGGTCGACATAATATAAGAAAGACCATAATTCGTTGGTTCTTCAGACAAAATTTTCTCTCCATGTGCGCAACCGCACAGACGAAGGCGACGCTGGATGCTCTCGCCGCCTACCCATGAACCAGTTCGGCGCCATGGCGTCCAACTGTGTCAGGCAAGGCGCCGGCGCTTGCCCTACCTTTACCGGATCGGGTTGCCCATGACGCCACTACGCCATCTGTCGGGGATTGCCATGCTGCTGCTGGCAGGCGCCGCCGGCGCCAATGCGGCCGACGCCGGCGCGCCGCCCTTGTGGGAAGTGGGGCTGCTGGGCGGCGCCCTGTCGACGCCGGCCTATCCCGGTTCGAACCGACGCGCCGGCCGCGCGCTGATGGCGCCGTTCCTTATTTACCGCGGCCCGGTGCTGCGCGCCGACCGCTCCGGCGTCGACGCCCGCCTGCTGCGCGCCGGCAACACCGAACTCGACATCGGCTTCGCGCTGTCGCTGCCGGCGCCGTCGGCCGGCATCCCGGCGCGGCGCGGCATGCCGGACCTGGACTGGCTGCTGGAATTCGGGCCGCGCCTGAAAGTCGAACTGGCCCGCGTCGACGCCGACAGCGGCCTGCGGCTGGAACTGCCGCTGCGCGCCGTGTTCGCGCCGCGCGGCCCGCGCCGCCAGGGCTTGTCGCTGGAAGCCCGGCTGGTCTATGAAACCGGCCGGGCCGGCGTGTGGGGGCTGGACGGCAACCTGGGCGTCATGGCCGCCGATCGCCAGTTGCACGCCTATTTTTACCAGGTGGATCCGGCGTACGCGACGCCGCAGCGCCCGGCCTACCAAGCGGACGCCGGCCTGCTGCTGGCGCGCGCCGGCGTCAGCGGCTGGCGCCGGCTGGATGCGGACTGGCGCGTGTTCGGCCTGCTTCGCTACGACAACTACGCCGGCGCCGCCAACCGCGCCAGCCCGCTTTTCCGGCAACACAGCGGCTGGTCGGCCGGCGTCGGCTTTACCTGGACGGCGCGGCGCTCCGCCGCCCGCGCCGCGCCGTGAGCCGGCGCGCGGGTAACGCTGGAATCGAGCAAAGACGACGAGCCGGGGTCACGCCCTTGCTTTCCATTACTTAGCGGCAACCCAAGCGAGCCAACGGTCGCCTTCGGCGCCGGCGCATACAGCCGCGACAACCGCAAAGCAGGCGGCTGACGCAGGCGTGTATACTTGGCGGCTGGCCGGCTTCCGATGTGGAAGCGGCGCCGCTTCAGGAATTGCCAATGCGCCACAAAGAAAACCCTGCGGCCGTCGCCCAAGGGGCTGCATGAATTGCCGTGACAACTGCGGCGCGTGCTGCACCGCCCCTTCCATTACCAGTCCGATTCCTGGCATGCCCAACGGCAAGGCCGCAGGGGCGCGATGTATCCAGCTGGGCGACGACAACCGCTGCCGCATTTTCGGCAAGCCGGAACGGCCCGCGTTTTGCGCCGGACTGCAGCCGTCGGACGAGATGTGCGGCACCAGCCGCGAACACGCGATGCAGTGGCTGGATGCGCTGGAGCGCGCCACCGCGCCGACGCCGGACGCGTCAATTCGACCCTAGCCCGTCGCTCAACGCGGCCGGAAGCTGCGCAGCACCGGTTCGCAGGGTCAGACCGCCAGGGTTTCACCGCGGCTGTTTGCCTCTGCTTGATTTTTAGCAGTGCCGGGCCGCGGACCATGATGTTTTTGCGGGAATCGGTTGACTGTTTCTGCACGTTTGCGTATATTTGTACGCATTTCTGCACGATTACCCCACCTATGCCCACGCCGAATCTGCTGCTGAAAGAACGCCACGCCCTGATTCAACAACGCTTGCTGGCCGAGGGACGGGTGCTGGCGCTGGACCTGGCGACGCAATTGAATGTCTCGGAAGATACGATCCGGCGCGATCTGCGCGACCTGGCCGCCGCCGGGTTGTGCACCCGCGTCTACGGCGGCGCGCTGCCGCTGGCGCCGGCCGCCGGCGGCACGCTGAGCGAGCGCCGCGCCGAGGCGCCCGACCGCAAGTGGCGCTTGGCCCAGGCCGCCGTGACGCTGGTGCGCGCCAACAGCGTGCTGTTTTTCGACGCCGGCTCGACCAATATGGCGATCGCCGAGGCGCTGCCGGACCTGCCGCTGACCGTGGCGACGAACGCGCCGGGCATCGCGGTGGCCCTGCTCGACCGGCCCAACATCGAAGTCATCCTGATCGGCGGCCGGCTCGACCGCAGCGCCGGCGCCAGCCTGGGCGTCAAGGCGCTGCGCGACGCCGAGCAGATCCGCGCCGACCTGTGCTTCCTGGGCGCCTGCGGCGTCGACGCCGACGCCGGCATCACCGCCTTCAGCTACGAGGACGCCGAATTCAAGCGCGCCGTCGCCGGCATGAGCAAGGCGGTGCTGGTGGCCGCCACCAGCGCCAAGCTCGGCACCGCCGCGCCGTTCACGGTGCTGCCGGCCTCCCACCTGGGCCACCTGGTCGTCGAACACGACGCCGACCCGGCCCGGCTCGGCGCCTTCGCCCAGCTGGGCGTGCACATCCTGCGCGCCGATGCCGCCTGAACCGCCTCCGCCACCATTTCGCCACCCCACCAAGACACACTATGAACAGCATCGGCCCCCCGCAACGACGCGCGACCCGCCTGGTCTTCTTCACCGCCGGCCTGGCGATGGCCGCCTGGGCCCCGCTGGTGCCCTACGCCAAGGTGCGCCTCGGCCTGAGCGAGGGCGCGCTCGGCCTGCTACTGCTGTGCCTGGGCGCCGGCTCGCTGCTGGCGATGCCGCTGACCGGCGCGCTGGCGGCCCGCTTCGGCTGCCGCCGCGTGATCCTGGCCTCCGGCGCGCTGTTGTGCCTGGCGCTGCCCGGCCTGGCCCTGGCCGCCACCCCGCTGCAATTGGCCCTGGTGTTACTGCTGTTCGGCGCGGCCATCGGCACCTTCGACGTTTGCATCAATATCCAGGCGGTGATCATTGAAAAGGCCAGCGGCGGCGCGTTGATGTCGGGCTTCCACGCGCTGTTCAGCGTCGGCGGCTTCGCCGGCGCCGGCTGCGTGGCGCTGCTGCTGTGGCTGGGCGTGGCGCCCGGCTGGGCCTGCGTGGCGATCGTCGCGCTGCTGGTGGCGTTGTTGCTGGCGGCCGGCCCGCAATTGCTGCGCGGCGCCGAGCAGGAAGCGCGCGACGGGCCGCTGTTCGTCATGCCGCACGGCTCGGTGATCGTACTCGGCCTGCTGTGCTTTATCGTCTTCCTGGCCGAGGGTTCCATCCTCGACTGGAGCGCGCTGCTGCTGACCGGCAGCCGCGGCGTCGACGCCGCCCGCGGCGGCCTCGCTTACGCCGCCTTCGCCATCGCCATGACGGCCGGGCGCTTCAGCGGCGACTACATCGTGCGCCGCTTCGGCGGCCGCCGCGTGCTGCTGCTGGGCGGGCTGTGCGCGGCCGCAGGGTTTTTCCTGACGGTGCTGGCGCCGTCGGTCAACGGCAGCCTGCTCGGCTTCGTGCTGATCGGGCTAGGCGCCGCGAATATCGTGCCGATCCTGTTTACCGCCGCCGGCAACCAGCGCGCCATGCCGGCCAGCCTGGCCGTGTCGGCCATCACCACGCTGGGCTACGCCGGCATCCTGGCCGGGCCGGCGCTGATCGGCTTCGTCGCCCACGCCACCAGTCTGAACGTCGCGTTTGCCGGACTCGGCTGCGCGCTGCTGCTGGTGGCGGCCAGCGCGCGCATCGGCGCCCCGGCCAAGGCCCGTTAGCGGGCCGGCGATAGCGCACATCAAGCCACGGCAAAGAGCCGCGCCCAGACCCCGAGCGTCCGCCCCGGACGGCGCTAGCCCGGGCCGAGCACGCGCAGCACTTCCTCCAGCGTCGTGACGCCGCTTTGCACCTTGTTGAAGGCGTCGTCGCGCAGCGTCGAGAAGCCCTGGCCGGCAGCGTAGTCGGCCATTTCGGTGACCGGCGCGACGGTGGCGATCAGGTGGCGCAGGTGGTTGTCCGGCACCAGCAATTCGTACAGGCCGAGCCGGCCCTTGTAGCCGCTGCCGTGGCAGGCGGCGCAGCCGGCGCCCTTGTAGGCCTTGGTGATGCCGCTGGCGAAGCGCCCGCCCAGCAAGGTCAGCAGGTGCCCGTCCGGCTCGACCTCGGCGCGGCAGCCTTCGCAGCTGCGCCGCACCAAGCGCTGCGCGATCACCGCCTCCAGCGCGGTGGCGATAACGAAGGGTTTGAGCCCCAGGTCGAACAGCCGCGATATCGACGCCAGCGCCGAGTTGGTGTGCAGCGTGGAAAACACCTGGTGGCCGGTCAGCGCCGCGTGGAAGGCCACCTCGGCGGTCTCGAAGTCGCGGATTTCGCCGATCAGCAGCACGTCCGGGTCTTGCCGCAATATGGCGCGCAGGATCAACGGGAAGGTCATGCCGATCTTCTCGCGCACCAACACCTGGCCGGCCGTGTCGAGGTAGTACTCGACCGGGTCTTCGATGGTCAGATAGTTCTTTTCCGGCGTGGCGTTGCTTTGCAGCAGGCTGTACAAGGTGGTGGTCTTGCCGCTGCCGGTCGGTCCGGTGGCCAGGATGATGCCCTGCGGCTTGGCGCAGGCGTGGTTGATGCCGGCCAGGTCGGCCGGGCCGAAGCCGAGCCCGTCGAGCCGCACCACGGCGGCGTTGCGGTCGAGGATGCGCATGACGATTTTTTCGCCGTTGATGGTCGGCAGCGTCGACACGCGCAGGTCGACCACGCGCTTGGGCGTCTTCACGGCCAGGCGGCCGTCCTGCGGCCGGCGCCGCTCGGAGATGTCGAGCTCGGCCATAACCTTGATGCGCGAGACGATGGACTGGTGCATATTGTGCGGAATCTGGATCTTGTCGCTGAGCACGCCGTCGATGCGCAGGCGCACCATCACGTTCTTGGCGCGCGGCTGGATGTGGACGTCGGAGGCGCCCAGGCGGATCGCCTCGACCAGGATCGAGTTCACCAGGCGGATCGCCGGCGGCTCGTCGGTGCCCTGCAACAATTCCTCCAGGCTTTGCTCGTCGTCGTCCTCGATCAGGATCTCGATGCCCTCGTACGGGTCGGCCGAGCCGAACTCGGCGGCCACGTCGGACAGCTCGGCGCCGCACTCGTAGACCTCGGCGACCTTGCGCTGGATCGCCGTCATCGAGGCCAGCACCGGCGCGATCTCCAGCCCGGTGACGAAGCGCAAATCGTCGAGCAGGCCGACGTCGAGCGGGTCGGCCATCGCCAGCGTCAGGCGGCGGCTGTCGATGGCCAGCGGCACCACGTGCTGGCGCTGGCACAGCGCGCTCGGCACCAGCGCGGCGACGCCGGCGTCGACGCTGTACTCGTCGAGCGTGACTTGCTGGATCAGCAATTGCTTGCCGATCACGTCGTGCATCGCCTTTTCCGTCAGCCAGCCGCGCTCGACGATAAGCTTGATCATCGGCGCCTTGCGCTGCTGCTGGATGCGCATCAATTCCTGCACCTGGGCGTTGTTGAGCATGCCGCGCTTGTTCAGCATCACCGCCAACTGGCTGCGGTTGGACACGCCGAACTTGGCCAGCTGCTCGATCTCGTGGCTCTTGGCCTGGTTGTCGCGCTTCAGGCTCTTGTTTTTCTGGATCAGCTGGTGCTGCTCCAGCGCCAGCGCGACGGTGACGCGCAGGTCGTCGTCGTCCCACGGCTTGAGGATGAACTTGTAGACCGCGCCGCTCTTCATCGCGCCGACCACCGCGTTGACGTCGGCGTGGCCGGTGAGCATGATGCGGATCATGTCCGGGTGCAGCGCGCGGGCCTGCTTGAGCAGCTCGCCGCCGGTCATGCCGGGCATCATGTAGTCGCTGATCAAGAGGTGGAAGGACTCGGCGGCCAGGCGCGCCAGCGCCTCCTTCGGCTCGTTGCACAGCACCACGTCGTAGTTTTCCTGGCGGAACACGCGGCGCAGCGCCGCCAGCACGCTCGGCTCGTCGTCGACCAGCAGGATGCGGTGGCGCGCCGGCGCCGCTTCGTCCGCCGACGCCGGCCGCGGCGCCGGCGCGCCGGTAAACAGGTGGGCGTAGCCGCCGCTCACGGCGCCCCGGCCAGGCCGGCCAGCGGCAGCGGCAGCGGCAGCGCCACCGTGACGCGGGCGCCGGCGCCGGCGCCGCCGCTGTCGAGGGCGATGCTGCCGCCGTGCGCGCTGGCGATGTCGCGCGCCACCGCCAGGCCCAGCCCCATGCCGCCGCCGACGTCGCGCGTGGTGAAGAAGGGGTCGAACACGCGCGCGGCGACGGCCGCCGCCACGCCGCAGCCGTCGTCCTCGACCGACAGCTGGATGGCGCCGCCGGCGACCTGGGCGCACACGCGGATCAGGCCGCCGTCGCCGCCCAGCGCCTGGCGCGCGTTGTCCAGCAGCGCCAGCAGCATCTGCTGGATGCGCACGGGGTCGCAGACCAGCGCCGGCAGCGGCGCCAGGTCCAGCTGCAGGCGCGCGTTGGCCGGCAGTTGCTCGGCCACCAGCGCGGCCACCGCGCGCACCGCCGCGGCGACGTCGGCCGGCGCGGCCACGGCGCAGTCGACGCTGGCGTAGGCCTTGAGCTTGTGAACGATGTCGGCGACGCGGTCGGCGCCGGCCGCCGATTCGGCCAGCAGCCCGGGAAAGTCTTGCAGCAGGGCGTCGATGTCGTGCCGCTGCCAGGCCAGTTGCGCCGCCGCCGCGTCGCCGCCGCGGTAGGCCAGCAACGCCTCGGCCAGGTTGTCGACGTACAGCGCGGCGCTGCTCAGGTTGCTACGAATGAAGCCGATCGGGTTGTTGATCTCGTGCGCCATGCCGGCCGCCAGCGTGCCGACCGAGGCCATTTTTTCGGTGTGGAAGAACTGCCGCTGGGCGTGCTCGATGGCGCGCGCCTGGGCCGCCACGCGCTGCTCGAGCTGGGCCGCCAGGGCGCGGTAGCGCGCCTCCGACTGCTGCAGCGCGGCGTGCTGGACGTGCAGCGCCTGGTAGTCGGCGTGCACCGACTCCAGGTGCAGCTCCGAGGCCATGCGGTAGCGCTCGGCGCCGGCCAGCGCCAGCTCGACCCAGCCGGCGGCGCCGGCCAGTTGCGCGGCGTCGACGCCGGCGGCGCGCAGCCGGCCCAGCGTGTCGATACCCAGCCGCAGCGGCGCCTCCAGCGGCGCGGCGGCGGCGCCGTCCAAGCCCGGCCCCAGCAGCGGCGCGCCGTCCACGTCGAGCAGGTCCCAGTGCGGCCCCAGGCTGCGCCCCAGCGCGGCCGGCAGTTGGCCGCGCGGCAGCGCGCGCAGCAGCTCGTCGAGCGTGGCGTCGCGGTCGAAGCGGTCGGGCGCGCTCACGCCGGCGCCCCCAGCGCCGCGCCGAAGGCGGCGCGGCTCAGGCCGTGCGCGGCGCCCAGCGCGTATTGGCGGTCCAGGCTGTCGTACAGGCCGTCGAGCAGCGCGGCGAAGGTCGCCAGCACGCCGCCGCCCTGCAGCGCGCTGGCGAACAGCAGCGGCCACGGCGCCTGCGACCAGCGCGCCCGGATCTCGTCCTCGCCGAGGATATCGGCCAGGTCGCGCTTGTTGAACTGCACCACCAGCGGCAGCGCGCCGACGTCGAAGCCGAGGATGGCCAGGTTGGCCATCAAGTTCTCGAACGAGCTGCCGTTGTTGCTGGCCTGGTGGCGCTGCGAGTCGGCGACGAAGACCACGCCGTCGGCGCGCGACAGCACCGCCTTGCGGGTGCCGTCGTGCGCGACCTGGCCGGGAACGGTAAACAGTTTGAATTTGATCAGCAGGCCGGACGGCGCGGTAAAACCCAGCGGCAGCAGGTCGAAGAACAGGGTGCGGTCGCCCTCGGTTTCGAGCGTCATCATGTCGCCCTTGAGTTCGGCCGCCAGCAGGTCGTGCAGGCGCGTCAGGTTGGTGGTCTTGCCCGACAAGGCCGGGCCGTAATAGACCAGTTTGACGGTCAGGCGTTGCCGCTGTTGGTCCAGTTCAGCCATGATGGGTATCGGATACCTCGCGCGCGGTCGGGGCCGGGCTCGGCCCCCGGATACCCCACTCTACTTGATTGCGCCGCGCTTGCGTGACATATTTCCTAGCGCGCGCACGCCGCCGGGGTGGCACGACAGCGCGATGGCGTTGCGCAACCACGCCCCCGCTCGCGTCGCATCCGGCGAGCGCTATTCGCTCACTTCCAGCGTGCGCCCGTTCAAGGCCTGGATCGGACGCGCGTTCATCGGATACAGCTTCTGGAACGCCTTCAACTGCGCCAGCGACAGGCCGACCGGTTGTTTCAGCACCTGCCAGTGCACGCCCTCGCTGCACGGCGGCGTGGTCAAGGAGCCAATATAGGCGTAATAGCCGCGCTGCTCCGGCAGCACCGCCGCCGGGTCGAAGGAGGCCAGTTCGCGGCTGTCCCTTTCCTTGGCCGGCAGGCCGCCGAACACGTCCTTCAGCGCCGCGTTGGCCGCGCCCTTTTCAAACAGCACCGCCACCACCGCCAGCTTGCCGTCCTCGTTCTTGTGGACGAAGTGGGCCACCAGCGGGAAGCCGATGCCGTTGATCTTCTCCTCGCTCGGCGTGTGGAAGTGGAATTGCAGCAGTTTGTATTCGCCGTCCGGCAGCGTGATCGAGCCGCCGGCGGCCAGGTTGACCTGCACCGTGTGGCCGGTGTTGACGACGGTGGCGGCGCCGGCGGTGTAATTGAAGGCGATCGGCTGCAGGCTGGCCTTGGTGGCGCTGCGGATGTCGATCGGCGACTGCTCCTTGCCCAGCTTGCAACCGGAGAATCCCTCGTCGAGCTCGCTCCAATGGGTCGGGCCGCCGTGTCCGGTGTACGCCCAATGCGGGTGTTTGTCGGCGGCCTGCGCGGCGCAGCAGGCGGCGGCCAGGGCCAGCGCCAGCAGGGTTGCGTTGAATCTCATCGGTACTTCCTTTCAGCGTGTGTTGGCCGGACGCGGGGTCGATATCGGGACGAAAGTCATTGCCCCAAAGCACGGCATCGACGATGCTATCGCGCCGCCGCGCCGTGGTCAACCAGGCTAAGCGAATACCCAAGGCGTGCGCAACGAATACCAACGCCGGGCGGCGCCGGCAAACGGCGCGCCGCGCGGCCCGCGCTTGCGCCCGAATCAGAAGCGGCGCCGCTATCGTGGTAAGCTTCGACCCCGCGCGGGCGTCAAGCGGCGCCGCCATTTCCCCCACTCACCTTATTTGTACGTAGCAGAACAATACATATGGATCTTATTCTTGCGCTAAAAGCCATCGTCATGGGGCTGGTTGAAGGTTTTACCGAATTTTTGCCGATCTCCTCGACCGGCCACCTGATTTTGGCCGGCAGCCTGCTGGACTTCAGCGGCGACGTGCCGCGCGACGTCATGGAGGTGTTCGAGATCGTCGTCCAGGCCGGCGCCATCCTCGCCGTCTGCTGGGAATACCGCGCGCGCATCGCCAGCGTCGCCAGCGGCCTGTTCAGCGAGCGCAAGGCGCAGATGTTCCTGCTCAAACTGCTGGTGGCCTTCCTGCCGCTGGCGCTGCTCGGCCTGGCGCTGGGCAAGCTCATCAAGGCGGCGCTGTTCAAACCGGTGCCGGTGGCGCTGGCCTTCATCGTCGGCGGCGTCATCATTTTGCTGGTGGAGCGGCGCGCCCACAGCAACCCGATCGCCGTGCGGGTCGAGTCGGTCGACGACATGAGCCTGCTCGACGCCTTCAAGGTCGGCTGCGCCCAGGCTTGCGCGCTGATTCCCGGCACCAGCCGTTCCGGCGCCACCATCATCGGCGGCATGCTGAGCGGCCTGTCGCGCAAGGCCGCCACCGAGTTTTCCTTCTTCCTGGCGATACCGACGCTGCTGTGCGCCACCGCCTACGAGCTGTACAAGGCGCGCGCGCTGCTCTCGCCCTCCGACGTGCCCTTGTTCAGCCTGGGCACAGTGGCCGCCTTCGCCTCGGCCTTCCTGTGCGTGCGCTGGCTGCTGCGCTACATCAGTTCGCACGACTTCACCTTCTTCGCCTGGTACCGCATCGTGTTCGGCCTGGTCGTCATCGCCAGCGCGCATTTCGGCTGGGTCGTGTGGACGCACTAACATGAGCAACCAGGACCTCCAGGCGCAGGCGCTGCACCAGCTGCAAACCGTCTTCGGCTACCCGGCCTTCCGCGGCCAGCAGGGCGACATCGTCGAACACGTCGCCGGCGGCGGCGACGCGCTGGTCCTGATGCCGACCGGCGGCGGCAAGTCGCTGTGCTACCAGATCCCGGCGCTGCTGCGCGACGGCGTCGGCGTCGTCGTCTCGCCGCTGATCGCGCTGATGCAGGACCAGGTCGACGCGCTCGCCGAGGTCGGCGTGCGCGCCGCCTTCCTGAACTCGACCCAGACCTACGAGGAAGCCAGCCGCATCGAGCGGCTGGTGCGCACCGGACAGATCGACCTGGTCTACGTGGCGCCGGAGCGCCTGATGACGCAGCGCTGCCTGGACCTGTTCCAGGCCTCGAAGATCGCCCTGTTCGCCATCGACGAGGCGCATTGCGTGTCGCAGTGGGGCCACGACTTCCGCCCCGAGTACATCAAGCTGTCGGTGCTGCACGAGCAGTTCCCGGACGTGCCGCGCATCGCCCTGACGGCCACCGCCGACCCGCAGACGCGCGCCGAAATCGCCATGCGCCTGCAACTGGGCGACGCGCGCCAGTTCGTCTCCTCGTTCGACCGCCCCAACATCCGCTACCAGATCGTCGAGAAGGGCACCGGCCGCAAGCAGCTGCTCGACTTCATCACCACCGAACACGGCGGCGACTGCGGCATCGTCTACTGCCTGTCGCGCAAGAAGGTCGAGGAGACCGCCGAGTTTTTGAACGAAAACGGCATCCGCGCGCTGCCCTACCACGCCGGCATGGACTACGCCAAGCGCAGCGCCAACCAGGCCCGCTTCCTGCGCGAGGAGAACATCGTCATGACCGCGACGATCGCCTTCGGCATGGGCATCGACAAGCCCGACGTGCGCTTCGTCGCCCATCTCGACCTGCCCAAGAGCATCGAGGGCTATTACCAGGAAACCGGGCGCGCCGGGCGCGACGGCATGCCGGCCAACGCCTGGATGGCCTACGGCCTGCAGGACGTGGTGCTGCAGCGGCGCATGATCGACGAGTCCGAGGCCGACGACACCTTCAAGCGCGTGCTCGGCGTCAAACTCGACGCCATGCTGGGCCTGTGCGAAACGCTGAGCTGCCGGCGCATGCGCCTGCTCGAATACTTCGGCGAGCCGGCCACGCCGTGCGGCAACTGCGACAACTGCCTGATGCCGCCGGTCTCCTTCGACGGCACGGTGCCGGTGCAAAAGCTGCTGTCGGCGATCTACCGGGTCGACCAGCGCTTCGCCGGCGGCCACGTCATCGACGTGCTGCGCGGCGTCGAATCGGAGCGCATCAAGACCTGGCACCACGACTCGCTGTCGGTGTTCGGCATCGGCGCCGAGCGCAGCGAACTGGAATGGAAGGCGATCCTGCGCCAGGCCATCGCGCTGGGCCTGGTCACGGTCGACCACGAACAATACAGCTCGCTGAAGCTGACCGACGCCGCCCGCCCCGTGCTCAAGGGCGGCCAGAAGGTCCAGCTGCGCCAGTACCAGAAACCGGTGAAGGCGGCCAAACGCAGCTCCGGCGCGTCCTCCAAGGGCTACGTCGAAACCGACCTGTCGACGCGCGAACAGGCGATCTTCGACAAGCTGCGCTGGTGGCGCGTCGAAACCGCGCGCACCCACAACGTGCCGGCCTACGTGATCTTCGTCGACGCCACGCTGCGCGAAATCGCCAAGGCGCAACCGACCTCGCTGGAACAGCTGCGCGGCGTCAGCGGCGTCGGCGAGAAGAAGCTGGCCTCCTACGGCGACGAGATCGTCGCCATGATCGGCGACATGATCTAGGTCCGCCAGCGAAGGATTTTCGCCGGTTGGGTTAGCCCGCCAGGGCGTAACCCGACCGGCGCCGGCCGCGGCCCGGCGTCGGATTACGCGTGCCGCCCAGCCGCCCCGCGACAAAGCGGAAGGTCCGGCGAAAGCAGCTAGAAACCGCGGCGCTGGCGCAGCGGTTCGAGCGAGCTGCCGTGGTTTTGCTGGTGGTAGGCCGAGGCCGCGGCGCGCACCCGCGGCGGCGGCAGCGCCATGGCGGCGTCGCGGCCGCCGTGCGGCGCGTTGGACGGAACCCCTGGCGGGGTGATGGATCTGGCGCTGGTCTTCATACGAACCCCCGTGAATACACTAAACGATCTGGACCGGCAGCGGCGTTGCCGCGCCCCCGCCTAGTTATTCGCAAGACGCGTGCCATGACGCGCGCCAAGCTGGACGCTATCGGCGCCCGCCCAAGACCGGCCCAAACGCCTCAAAAAGAAGCAAACCCGCGCCAAAGCGGCCTTCTCCGCACCAAAGCGACGCGCCTAATAGGTGTAAAACATGCGCTGGATCTGGCGCGTGTCGTCGGTGACGCTGAGCGCCAGCATCAGCAAGATGCGCGCCTTCTGCGGGCTCAGCGTGTCGGCCACCACGAAGTCCAACTCGTCGTCCCTGGCCACGCCGTTGCGCGCCACGATACCCTGGCCGACGCGGCTGGCGCGCACCACCACGCAACCCTGGCGGCGCGCGTCCACCAGCGCCGGCATGACCCGGGCGGCGATGCTGCCGTCGCCGACGCCGGCGTGGATAACGCCGCGCGCGCCGGCGCCGACGAAGGCGTCGATCCCGATCCGGTTCATATTCGCGTGGCCGTAGACGATCTCCACCTGCGGCAGCGCCGCCAGCGCGCCGACGTCGAACTCGCTCTCCAGCGTATGGCGGCGGGTGCACTGGCGATAAAACACCGGCCGGTTGTCGTGCATATACCCGAGCACGCCCAGCTCCGGCGTCTTGAACGCGTCCGGCGTCGAGGTGTTGGTCTTGGTGACGTCGCGCGCGGCGTTGATCTGGCCGTTCAGCGCCACTAGCGCGCCCTTGCCGGCCGCCTCCGGGCTGGCCGCCAGCACCACCGCGTGGTACAGATTGCCGGGGCCGTCGGCCGACATCGCCGTCGACGGCCGCATCGCGCCCACCAGCACCAGCGGCTTGGCGCTGCGCACCACCAGGTTCAGGAAATAGGCGGTTTCCTCGATGGTGTCGGTGCCGTGCGAGATCACCACGCCGTCGACGTCGGCGCTGGCCAGCAACGCGTTGACGCGGCGCGCCAGCACCAGCCACTCGGCGTCGCCGATGTTCTCGCTGGCGATCTGGAACAGCTGCTCGCCGCTGACGTGGGCCACCGCCTTCAGTTCCGGCACGGCGTCGAGCAACTGCCCGACGCCGACGGTGGCGGCGGTGTAGCCGACCGTCGCGGTGCTGCTGGCGGCGGTGCCGGCGATGGTGCCGCCGGTGGCCAGCAGCGCAATGCGCGGCAGCCCTGGCGTTCGATGATGCGGCATGATGTCCCCCTGTATTTTTTATCCGGCGACTCTACGCCGCCGCGCCCTCCGCTGGCAAATGCCTTGTCTGCATGGATCTATGCCGGATTTGCATAATGTTTGAAAGCGGTTTTGCATTTGCCGCCAAAGGCGGTTACGATCTCGCATGGAAACCAAATGGCTTGAAGACTTCATCTCGCTCGCCGAGACCAACAACTTTAGCCGCTCGGCGGCGCTGCGCCACGTGACCCAGCCGGCCTTCTCGCGGCGCATCCAATCGCTGGAAAACTGGCTCGGCACCGACCTGGTCGACCGCACCTCCTACCCGACCAGCCTGACCCCGGCCGGCGCGGTGTTTTACGAGCAGGCGCTGGAAATGCTGGGCCAGATCAACGGCGTGCGCGCGCTGTTGCGCGGCAAGCGCGCGGCGGTGCAAACCAGCGTCGACTTCGCCGTGCCGCACAACCTGTCGCTGACCTTCATGCCGAAATGGCTGACGGCGCTGGGGCAGGGCTTCGCGCCGATCAACTGCCGCCTGATGGCCCTCAACGTCCACGACGCGGTGCTGCAACTGGTCGACGGCGGCTGCGACCTGCTGCTGTGCTACTACCACCCGCGCCTGCCGGTGCAACTGGACCCGGGCAATTACGACATGCTGGTGCTGGGCCACGAGGCGGTGCGCGCCTACGCCCGCTGCGACAAGGCGCGCACGCCCGAGTTCACGCTGCCCGGCAGCCCCGAGGCGCCGCTGCCGTTCCTGTCCTACACCAACAACGCCTACCTGGGGCGCATGGTCGAACTGATGCTGACCGACGCCAAGCAGCCGCTGCACCTGGAAACCTGCTACGAAACCGACATGGCCGAGGGCTTGAAAATGATGGCGCTGGAGGGCCGCGGCGTGGCCTTCCTGCCGGAGTCGGCGGTGGCGCGCGAGCTCAAGCAAAAGCTGCTGGCGCGCGCCGACAACGGCACCCCGGAATGGGAAATCGACATGGAAATCCGCCTCTACCGCGAGCGCCCGTCGCCGCAGCGGCCGGGCAAGGCGGTGGTGGAAAGGCTGTGGCAATACCTGGCCCAGGCGGGCAAAACGCGCGCCGGAAAACGCCGTCCCCGGGCGTCGAAAACGTAAAAAATCAAACTATGCAAGTTACGCATAGTTAAATGCGCACAAAGCATTGGCCGCCCCCGGGCGGCTTCCCCTACGATTCGGATCTCGCCGCGCTGCGCCTTGTCGCGGCGCCATCCAACGTATCGTCAGGAGCATCAAGCATGACTCGTCAACACGAACTGCCTTCCTATCTCAATCCAGAAGATCTGGGACCTTGGGGCAACTACCTTGAACAAATCGACCGCGTCACGCCCTACCTGGGCAGCCTGTCGCGCTGGGTCGAAACGCTGAAGCGTCCGAAGCGCATCCTGGCCGTCGACGTGCCGATCGAGCGCGACAACGGCACCATCGCCCACTACGAAGGCTACCGCGTGCAGCACAATATGTCGCGCGGTCCCGGCAAGGGCGGCGTGCGCTTCCACCAAGACGTGACCCTGTCCGAAGTGATGGCGCTGTCGGCCTGGATGACGGTCAAGAACGCGGCCGTCAACGTGCCATACGGCGGAGCCAAGGGCGGCATCCGCGTCGATCCGAAAACGCTGTCGAAAGGCGAGCTGCAACGCCTGACCCGCCGCTACACCAGTGAAATCAGCATCATCATCGGACCGAACAAAGACATCCCGGCGCCCGACGTCAACACCAACGAACAAGTGATGGCGTGGATGATGGACAGTTACGCCATGATCGGCGGCAACATGTCGACCGGCGTCGTAACCGGCAAACCGATCTCGCTGGGCGGCAGCCTGGGCCGCCGCGACGCCACCGGCCGCGGCGTCTACGTGGTCGGCTGCGACGCCGCCGCCAAGATCGGCATGCCGATCGCCGGCGCCAAGATCATCGTGCAGGGCTTCGGCAACGTCGGCGGCGTGGCCGCGCGCATGTTCGCCGAAGCGGGCGCCAAAGTGGTGGCCGTGCAGGACCAGAACACCACCGTCGTCCATCCGGGCGGCCTGGACATTCCCCGCCTGCTGGCCCACGTGGCCGAAGCCGGCACCGTGGAAGGCTTCCCCGGCGCCGACAGCTTCGTGCCGCGCGAGCAGTTCTGGGGCATCGACTGCGACATCCTGATACCGGCCGCGCTGGAACAGCAGATCACGGCCGACAACGCCGGGCGGATCCGCGCCAAGATCATCCTGGAAGGCGCCAACGGCCCGACCACGCCGGCGGCCGACGACATCCTGACCGACAAGGGCGTCTTGATCATTCCCGACGTGCTGGCCAACGCCGGCGGCGTCACCGTCAGCTACTTCGAGTGGGCGCAGAACTTCTCCAGCTTCTTCTGGACCGAAGAGGAAATCAACTCGCGCCTGACGCGCATCATGCGCGACGCCTTCGACACGATCTGGCAAGTGTCGCAGGAAAAGAAAGTGTCGATGCGCACCGCCACCTTCATCCTGGCGTGCACCCGCGTGCTGGAAGCGCGCGAAGTGCGCGGCCTGTACCCGTAATTTGCTAGGTCGGGTTAGCCCAAGGGACGTAACCCGACAAGGTTGGCGCCGAGCCGGCACGAAACGCTTGCGCCAACATTGTCGGATGACGCGTTGCGCTAATCCGACCTACGATTTGACGAACACCAAATCCCATACGCCGTGCCCGAGCCGCAAACCGCGGTTTTCAAACTTGGTCAGCGGCCGATACGCCGGCTGCGGCGCGTAGCCTTCGGCGGTGTTGGCCAAGCCGCTTTCGGCGCCCAGCACTGCCAGCATCTGCTCGGCGTATTCCTGCCAGTCGGTGGCGCAATGCAGATAGCCGCCCGGCGCCAGGCGCTCGGTCAGCAGCTTGACGAACGGCGCCTGGATCAGGCGGCGCTTGTTGTGGCGCGCCTTGTGCCACGGGTCCGGGAAGAACACGTGCACGCCGGCCAGCGAGTTGGCCGGAATCATATGGTTCAGCACTTCCACCGCGTCGTGCTGGATCAGCCGCAGATTGCCCAGCTCCTGCTCGCCGATCTGCTTGAGCAGACTGCCGACGCCGGGCGTGTGCACTTCGACGCCGATGAAATCCTTCTCCGGCATGCCCTTGGCGATGTGCGAGGTGGTGTCGCCCATGCCGAAACCGATTTCCAGCACCGTCGGCGCGCCGCGGCCGAAGGTCTGCGCGAAATCGAGCGGCGCCTTGTTGAATTCAAGCAGAAATTGCGGTCCCAGCGTTTCCAGCGCGCGCGCCTGGGCGATCGACAGGCGGCCGGCGCGGGTGACGAAACTGCGGATGCGGTGTTCGGTCGGATCGTACATCATTGGCCGCGCTGGGCTGTTTTGGGGCGTATCTGAGGACATGGGAATAGTGGGTAACGGGTAAAAGAACTGCGGGAGAACCGCGACGGCGCTGGCGACTTGCGCGTAAATGCGATTCCGCAAAGGCGATATTTTAACAGGCCGGGGCGCCGGCGAGGGAGCCGGGCGGGTTTGTCGTTGAAATGATCAAAGCCAAAGCGTAAGCCCGGGGGCGGACCCCGGGGGCCCGACCCCGGCGGCCCGGCCGCTGGTTCTTTTGAGCGCTGGCGGCGCTTTTACTCGGCTTGGCCGAAGTCGACCGTGCCGCACAGCGCCAGCGGGTCCAGCATCCGCTTGATGCCGCCGGCCATGGCCATGGCCCGGGCGCCCGCGTATTTGCGGTAATACGCCAGGTTGTGCGGGCCGATGCCGTGCTCGGCGCTGTAACTGCCGTCGAAACGCTCCACCACCATGGCGTAAATGTCGTCGCGCAGTTGCTGCACGATGGCCGGGTCGTAGGCCAACGCGGCCGCGTGCGGCCAGATGACGTTGAAGTGCACGCCGCCGTCGGCGATGTGGCCGAAATCGACGACCAGCAAATGCGGAAAATTGGCCTGCACGTGCGCGCTGGCCGCCTGGCGGAACGCCATCACGCGCGAACGCGGCACCGAGACGTCGAAGGCGATCGGCTTGCCGATGCTGCGCGCGCCTTCGCTGATGCCGTGGCGCAGATGCCAGAGTTCCTTGCCGTTGCCGATGACGGCGTTGGATATCAACGATTCGAATTTATCCTGCAGGAAGCGGTTCAGCGTTTCCTGCAGATCCAGGCCGGTGTAGGCCGGCGAGGCGTTCGATTCCAGTTCAATCAAGATGGCCAGGTCGGGAATCGGCTCCGGGGCGAAGGGGTTGCGCAAATTCGGCACGTGGTCGATGGCGGCGCGCATGGCGTTGGCCGACATGCCCTCGAACGCGGAGAAAAAATCGCCGAGTTCGGCTTCCAGCGAGGCAAGCAGCTCGGCGACGGCGTCGTCCGACACCGGCACCACCAGGGCGGTGGCCGACTGTTTCGGCCGCGGGTGGATTTCCAGCGTCGCCTTGGTGATCACACCGGCCACGCCCGAGGTGCCAACGAACAGTTGCTTGAGGTCGTAGCCAGTGTTGTCCTTGCGCAGCGCGCTACCGAGGCGGACGATTTCGCCGGCCGGGTGGAACAGCACCACCTCCAAGGCAAGCAGGTTGTGGCGCACGTCGCCGTAGCGGATCAGCCGGGTACCGCCGGTGTTGGCGGCGATCATGCCGCCGATCATCGGGTTGGCGCCCAGGTCCACCGGGAACCACAGGCCGTGCGGCTCCAGCTTGTCGTTCAGCTCCTGCAAGGTCACACCGGCGTCGAGGCGCACGCTGCGGTTGGCGACGTCGACCGCGCACTCGCCGCGCAGGCGGCCGAGCGACAAGACGATCTGCAAGCCCGAGCTATCCGGCGTGCTGGAGCCGACCAGCCCGGTATTCCCTCCCTGCACGACCACCTGCACCCGGTGCGCGACGCACACTTTTACCACCGCGCTGACCTCCTCGGTGGTGGCGGGGCGCACCACGCACAGCGCGACGCCGTTGCCGTAACGCGCGCCCTGCGCGTACGGCTGGCAGTCGTCGCCACGCAGCAGGCCGCGCTCGCCGACGATGGCGCTCAACTCGGCCAGCACGACGTCGCCGCCGGCCAGTCCCTCCACGCCGGTATCCTTATGCATGGTTCGCGTCTCCGCGCAGCTGCGAGCGGACCGCCTCGATGGACTGCGACTGGAGCGCCTGGTACAGCGCGATTTCGTCGTACACGCTGGCGCCCAAGGCCGCCTCGAAAGCGGTTTTCGCCTCATTCGCCGCGTAACTTTTTTGCTCGGCGCCGCCCAGGTTCGACTGGAAAATACCGGCCGCGCTGACGGGCAGGAAGTCTTCGTAGGTGATCGGCCGCGCCTGCACGTAGCCGCCGGCGACGAGCTCGTCGAGCGCGGCCGCGTCCTTGCCGCTGCCGATGGCGGCGCTGCCGGCGCCGGTCAGCGCGTAGCTGAAGAAGGCCAGGCCGGCGCGGCGGATCGCCTCCAGCTCATCCGGGAAGGCGAGGAAGGCCGTGGCCAGGCGCTGGGCGTAGTCGCCGCCGGCGCTGCCGGCCTGGTCGGCGTTGCGCACGCCGGCCAGCAGTTCGTCGTACAGCGCCCTGCCCTTGCCGGTCAGCGCCATGCCGCGCTGTTCGATTTCGCCGAAACGGGCGGTGTGGGTGCCCTGCGCCGAACTGTCGGCGCCGACGAAGGCGACCCGCTCTTCCAATGCCTTGAAGCTGGTCTGGCGCAGCAGGATCGGGCATTTGCGCGTCGGCGGGCCTTCGATCACGTCCTTGGCGCCGACGCCGCGCTTGAGCATTTCCGCCTGCGCGGCGTCGATATCCAGCGTCCTGGGCGTCAGGTGGTTGATGTGCGGTCCCTTGAAGCAGGCGACGTCGGCGATCAAGCGATGCGCCTGGTGCAGCCGGTGGTAAGTATCCTCGCCGACGGTGGCCTCGCTGTGCCAGCGGAACGTCTCGCGCACCTCGGCGACGAACTCGTCGGCCTCGCTCGACAGCAAGCCGCCGGTCGCTTCGAACTGGCGCGTCAATTCCAGCGCGCGCTCGGTGAAGATGTTGCGGCGGCTCAGGATCGCCTCGATTTCGGCGCGCACCGCGGCGTTGTCGATCAATTCCAGGCGCAACAACGAGGTGAAGACACGGAAGGGATTGCGCGTCAGCGCGGCGTCGCTGATCGGCCGGAACGCCGTCGAGTGCACCGGCACGCCGGCCACCGACAAGTCGTAGTAACCGACCGGCAGCATGCCCATCACGCCGAAGATGCGCCGCATATTGGCCAGCTCGGCGGGCGTGCCGAGGCGGATCGCGCCATGCCGCTCGACGTCCAGGCGCTCCAGTTCGCCGCTCTGCGCCAATTGCCCGGCGAGGCCGGGATTGCCCTGCATGACCGCGGCGTTGACGTCGGCCACCAGCTCCAGCAAGGTGCCGTATTGCGGCACTTCCTGCCGGTACATATCGGACATGGCCTTGGAAAAGCGAGAGCGGATCTCGTCGGTGGATACGAATGGTGGTGTGTGCATGAACATGGTGTTTTTCCGAGGTTGAGTCCGCCACGCAATCAAGCCGGCAGCGCTGCCATCATGCTGAAGAAGCATTACTAAGGCGTTAGGGGCAAGCCAAATTATCGTTGCCAACGCTGGACAGCGTCAAACGATAATGCCGCCTGACATCATTCCATTGTAGAATGACCCGTATGGCTATCCCCCGTCGATTCCTTCCGCAAATGGCAGTCCTGTGCGCCTTCGAAGCGGCGGCGCGGCACCGCAGCTTCACCGCTGCGGCCAGCGAACTCAACCTCACGCAAAGCGCGATCAGCCGCCAAATCCGCGCGCTGGAAGAGTTGCTGGGCTCGGATTTATTCGTGCGCGAGCGCCAGACCGTGCGGCTGACGCAGGCCGGCGAAGCCTACGCGGAGGAAATCCGCGGCGCGCTCAAGCGCATCTCGACGGCGACGCTGGGCTTTCGCGCCAATCCGCAGGGCGGCACCTTGAACCTGGCCATCTTGCCGACCTTCGGCACGCGCTGGCTGGCGCCGCGCCTGCCGCAATTCCTCGCCGACAATCCCGGCATCACCATCAACCTGACGACGCGGCTGGCGCCATTCGATTTCAACCTCGAATCGGTGGACGCGGCGATTCATTTCGGCCCGCCGGAATGGCCGGGCGCCGAACTCGACTTCCTGATGAACGAGACGGTGGTGCCGGCGTGCAGCCGCGCACTGCTGGCCACCCACCAATTCACGTCCGCCTCCGACCTGGTCAAAGTGCCGTTGCTGCACATGGTCAGCCGTCCGGACGCCTGGCGGCGCTGGCTGGGCGCCATGGGCGTGGAGGCCGACGACGTGCATGGCATGCTGGTCGACCAGTTTGCCATGGCGACGCAGGCGGCGATTTCGGGCTTGGGCATCGCGCTGCTGCCGCGGTTCCTCATCGAAAGCGAACTGGCGCGCGGTGACCTGGTTGAAGCGATCAACGGCCCGGTCGAAAGCGCCGAGCGCTACTACCTGGCGTGGCCGTCCAGCCGCGCCAGCTACCCGCCGCTGCAGGCGTTTCGCAGCTGGCTGAAGGCGGCGACGCGGCAGGCGCCGGCTGCAGGCCCGTTGTAGGCCCCAACAACCATCCCAAAGCCTAGTTTGCGCTTAAGGCCGGGTAGTCGGTATAGCCGGTTGCCGCCGGGGAGTAAAACGTAGCCTTGTCCGGCGCATTGAGCGGCGCGCCTTGGCGTAAGCGCTCGGGCAAGCTCGCAGCATCGTCACTGCCGCGTTGCGGCCAGCGATCTCTTAGGACACGATAGCGTGAGAACCATGCAACGACATTACCTATGACGCGGGAAGATCGTCATGCCGACGCGCTAAGCCGCGTTCATGCCTGCTCAGGCAGGGCCCAGCAAGGACGCGGAGATGAAGCCTTCATTCGATAGCGCGTTGATGGCTCCGCGAAGCAGATAGTTATTCGTAAAGCACATCGTATACTGCCGTGCACCAGGCTTGATGGGCTGCAGCATCTTCCCTTCCACCAGGCGTTTGATCTGGTAAGTGCGTTGAGCTGGATTTAGCCCAGGCATCACCTTGGCCAGATCGCCAGATTTTGCTGTGCCCAGCTTTACCACCTCGAGCAAAATCGCCTGCTCCTCATGCGTTATCAGCCGCCGCTGAACCGAGTAGGCAAGCGCGGGGATCAGGATTTTCTCTTTCAAGAAAGTGTAATCCGTCAGCCGGTCAACTTTTCGCAGTTCATCCAAGATGCCTTGCAAAACGTAGGTACACCAGAGGTCCAGGCTTTTATCTGTGCCGTTGTCAGCACAAGAAAGCATCGCATAGTAGCGCTCACGGTCGTTGCAAAAGACAGCAGTCGGATTCAACACCCGCCCGCCTGTCTTGACATTGAAACCGTACTTGATCAGAAGGGCATAGGTCATCAAACGCACGACGCGCCCATTACCGTTGCTAAACGGGTGAATCCAGCCAAAGCGATGATGTGCCAATGCAACCTTGATCAAGGCATACTTGGGAGCATCATCCCGATTGATGAATCCGATCAGCTCTTCCATGTAACCAGGTACAAGGACAGGGTCTGGCGGAAGATGGTCTGACTTGGCAATGCGGACCGCTCCCGTTCGATATGCTCCGGGCGTGCGGTCGCCCTCCCTTTCCAGGTCATGCACTGCCAGCGCGTGCAGCTCTCGGATGAAGTGTTCCGAGACTGATGAATGCGCAGTCACCACATCCTCGACGTATTGCATCGCCTTTTCGATGTTGGAAATCTCGCGTACCTGGTCGCTATCATTTGTGCCCCCTTTCACCGAAGTCTCCACATAGTCGGCAAGAGTCGTATGGTTGCCCTCGATTCGCGCAGACCCCAGACTTTCCAGCATGTGAAAAATATGCTTTAGCTGGAAGAAAGTTGATGCGGGCGTTGTCCCGCCAAGTTTCAGGCGCCGCAAGTGTTCTAGTTCCGTTAGAACATCGACAAGCGGCGAATCGAACGAGGGATTTAAAAGCTTCAGGTCAAAGTGGCGGAAGTCTGGCACAGCGATCCTGCCCTTCTTAAATGGCGTCAAGTATTAAGTTGAATTTTTAAGATAATACACCTAAAAATCATATACTTACGAACGCTATTAGACTGCCACATGTGTAATGACCCAAAATCACAAGTCGAGCTATCTACACTTCCGCCGAGTAGCGGGCTTGCAGTGCAAGTTTTTCATGTGACGAAAGACGAAAACAACGCTGCGTTTCTCGGATAAATTTCCGACTCGGCAATTGAAATGTGGGAAATTTATTGGCAAAAAATAAAAAATGCGCGACCATGAAAAGCTATTTCAGCGCTTTGTGGAGTTTTGCTTTGTGGAGCGGCGAAAGAAGGTTTCCGCCGTTTTTCATTGGAGCGGGTGAAGGGAATCGAACCCTCGTCGTAAGCTTGGGAAGCTTCTGCTCTACCATTGAGCTACACCCGCGAAGCTCGCATTCTACGCGAGTTTGCACATCGTTGACAAATTTCACTCGCGTCCAAGCAGATCCATCGAAGCTGGGCTAGCCGTCGATTGCGAACCGGTGGTTACAAATTAAGTAAGCGCGGCGCCGTTTATCTCCATTGCACTGTCAACCATACTGGCACCCAGCAGTACCGCCCCCCCACCACGACAGGAGAGAACATGCATAGCGCAATCATAGGCAAGAAAACGGCGCCGGCAAGCCGGTTTGCCACCGGCGCCCCGGCTGCAGCCGGCAACAGCCAAAACGCATGGGCGCGGCTCGCCGCGCTGGTGCTTGCAACTTGCGCCGGACTGGCGGCGGGCGCCGCGTGCGCCGGCACCCTGGGCACGTTCACGTCGGACGCCAACGGCTTCGACACCCACACTTATTATTATGACGACGGCCAGGAAGTCACGCTGATCGATACCCAGTTCGTGCCGGCGCTGACCGCCGCCATGCTGGCGCAAGTGAAGCGCCAGACCGCGTCCCCTGTCACCCGCGTCATCGTCACCCACGCCAATCCGGACAAGTTCAATGGCCTGCCCTACCTGCACCAACTCGGGGTCGACTCCATCACCAGCGCGGCCGTCGCCGCCGACATGCCGCTGGTGCATGCGTACAAGGAGAACTTCTGGGTGAACGTGGCCGAGGCCTTCAAGCAGGGCACCTACCCTGCCTTCGAGCAGGTGAAGACGACGTTTGCCAAGTCCTCGACCATTCGCCTGAAGTCCGGCGAAACGCTGTCCTTGTTCGAACTCGACAATCCCGGCGTGGCGGCGCACCAAGTGGTGGTGCGCATCGACGCCACCGGCGACCTGCTCGTCGGCGACCTGGTGCATACCAAGGCCCATCTGTGGCTCGAAGGCGGCCTGGTAGACGGCAAGCCGCACGCCGATCTGCGGCGCTGGTCCGACGCGGTGGCCGAATTGCCGCCGCTGGCCGCCGGCAAACCGGCGGCGAAGCTGTATGGCGGACGCGGCGAGGCAATCGCCGTTGCCGACGCCGTGCGTGAACAGCAGCGCTACCTGGCGCGGGCGCGGGCCTTGGTGGCCGGCTATATCGATGAACTGGGCCAGCGCAAGCGCGAATTGCGCGACCCGGCGCGAAGCAAGGCGCATTACCAGGCGCTACAGGGACGCTTCGCCAGCGCGTTCCCCGAATACCAGCTGCCTTATATGATCGGGTACAGCGTCTACGGCCTGGTCAATACGTTGGCGGACTAGGCCATTGCCGCGGTGTGGAAAAACCGCCGCCGTGGACGAAGCGGGAACGCTTGCGCGCAAAAACGATCTATACGGTAACGGCCGAATTCGGCCCAATTGCGCCCGTGGCAAGCTTGCGCCACGTCCACTTTTTCCCCGTATCGAGGCCAGCCCACTATCATGAGCACATCCGATTCCAAACACGACATCGTCCCGGTGCCGCACGAGGCGGCGGAACTGTTCCGCCTGATGGCGGAAGAGATCGAGGAATGCGCGATTTTCCTGATGGACCCGCACGGCGTCATCACCACCTGGAACCGGGCCGCCGAAGTGATGAAGGGTTACCTCGCCCACGAGGCGGTGGGCCAGTATCTGGGCATCCTGTACACGCCGGAAGACGTGGCCCGCGACCGGCCGGCGCACAACCTGCGCGAGGCGGCCAAACACGGCTATTACCGCGAAGAGACGTGGCGCAAGAAAAAGGACGGTTCGCTGTTTTTCGCCCACGTCGCCCTGACCGCGCTGCGCGACGACGGCGGCCAGTTGCTCGGCTTCTCCAAGGTCACGCTGGACCTGACGCCCCACAAAATGCTCGAACAATGCCTCGATGAAAAAGAGGAAACCCAGCGCATCATGGAGGCGGCCAAGGCCGGCACGTGGAAATGGCAGGTCGGCAACGGCCACATCGAGTTTTCCCCGGCCTTCCTCGGGATGCTCGGTTATCAGGAGCACGAACTGGGCCAGCAGGACGACGCCTGGGACAAGCTGGTGCATCCGGACGACGCGCCGGGATGGGGCGCGCAGCTGGCCGCGGTGCGCCAGCAATGCCCGGCGTTGCCGCTGGCGTGCGAGCTGCGCTTGCGCCGCAAGGACGGCGCATGGCGCTGGTTTTACATGCGCGCCGAATGGCGCTGGAACGAACGCGACCGGGCGTTTTTGCTGATGGGCGTGAACGTCGACATCCACGACAGGAAACTGCTGTCGCAGGAAAGCGAGGCGCTGGCGCTGCAGATACAAACCGAGCGCAACCGCTTTGCCGCGATCCTCGACCAGATGCCGGTGTCGGTCGTGCTCGCCGAGGTGCCAGGCGGCGCCGTGCTGTACCAGAACCAGGTGTCGCAGCGGCTGTTCGGCACGCCGCCGCTTGCGCTGCCCAGTTACCGCGACTACGCGCAATTCCAGCTGGCCGACGCCGACGGCCGGCCGCTGCCGGCGCACGAGCATCCGCTGGCGCGCGCCATCGCGCAGGACGCGCCGGCCAGCGCCGAGCAAGTGCTGGCGCGCCAGGCCGACGGCGCGCTGGCGCACTTTTCCGTCAGCGCCGCGCCGGTGCACGACGACGACGGCGTCGCCCGCGTGGCGGTGTCGGTGATGCACGACATCGAGGCGCAAACGCGCCTGCGCAAGCTGCTCGAGGCGGAAAAGGAGCGCGCCCAGGTGACGCTGAAGGCGATCACCAACGGCGTCGTCACCACCGACCTCGACGGCCTGGTCGACAGCATGAACGCCGCCGCCGAGCGCATGACCGGCTGGAGCGAGGCGCAGGCGCGCGGCCAGGCGGTCGGCGCCGTGGTCGAGCTGCGCGACGCCGACGGCGCCGCCGCGCCCGACAATCCGATCGCCTTGTGCCTGCGCGAAAACCGCGCGGTCAGCTCGCCCGGCCACGCGCTGCTGCTGGCGCGCGGCGGGCGCCGCTATTCGGTCGAGCACGCCAGCGCGCCGCTGCACCTGGCCGACGGCCGCCCCGACGGCGCCGTGCTGGTGCTGCACGACGTGACCGAGGCGCGCGGGCTGCTCGACAGCCTGAGCCACCAGGCCACCCACGACGCGCTGACGGGCCTGGTCAACCGGCGCGAATTCAGCGTGCGCCTGCAGCGCGCGCTCGACCGCAACAAGGAGACGGCCGAGAAAAACAGCGCCTTGCTGTACATGGACCTGGACCAGTTCAAGATCATCAACGACACTTGCGGCCACGGCGCCGGCGACGAGTTGCTGCGCCAGCTCGCCTACGCCTATGGCCAGCACGTGCGCGAGCGCGACACGCTGGCGCGCATCGGCGGCGACGAGTTCGCGCTGATCGTCGAGCATTGCACCGAGGCCGAGGCCATGCGCGTGGCCGACAAGCTGCTTGAAACCACCCGCGCCTTCCGCTACGTCTGCAAGGAGCGCTCGTTCCAGCTCGGCGTGAGCATCGGCCTGATCCCCATCGACGGCGTCGCCGACAGCGTCGAGGAGGCGCTGCGGCTGGCCGACCACGCCTGTTACATCGCCAAGGAGTCGGGCCGCAACCGCGTCCTCATCCAGAAAAGCGGCGACGTCGAGATGGTGCAGCGGCGCAACGACATGTACTGGACCACGCGCGTCGGCGACGCCTTCCGGGCCGACCAGCTGGAGTTGTTCTACCAGCCCATCGAGGCGCTCGGCGGCGCGGCGCGGGGCCTGCACTACGAAATCCTGCTGCGCATGAAGAACGGCAGCGCCGGCCCTATCCTGCCCGGCACCTTCCTGCCGTCGGCCGAGCGCTACGACATCATGCCCAGCATCGACCGCTGGGTGCTCGACCACAGCCTGGCGTGGCTGGAGCAGCATCCACAGCACGTCGCCGAGCTGGAGCTGTGCAGCATTAACCTGTCGCAGCGCACGCTGGCCGACCCGGCGTTCCGGCAATACGCGGTGGCGCGCATCGGCTCGTCGTCGCTGCCGCCGCAGAAACTGTGCTTTGAAATCACCGAAACGGGCGCCGCCGCCAACCTGCACAAGACGCTGTCGTTCATCAACGAGTTGAAGGCGCTCGGCTGCAGTTTCGCGCTCGACGATTTCGGCACCGGCATGGCCTCGTTCGCCTACCTGAAGCAGTTGCCGGTCGACTACGTGAAGATCGACGGCTCCTTCATCCAGGCGATGGGGTGCAGCCAGGTCGATTTTGAAATGGTCCGCTTCACCAACGAGATCAGCCACCTGATGGGCCGGCGCACGATCGCCGAATTCGTCAGCAACCAGGACACGCTGCAGCAATTGAAGGCGATCGGCGTGGATTTCGCCCAGGGCTTCCTGCTCGGCAAACCGCGCCCGCTGGCGCCGGCGCCCCGCGCTTGAGCCTTAGCCCGGCAGCAGTTCCAGGCGCTGCTGCGCCTGCGCCAGCTCGGCGGCGCCCATGCGCGCCGCCGCCTGCCGGATGAACTTGGCGGCGCCGTGGGCGCCGCCCTTGTCGGCCAGCGACAGCCACAGGTAGGCTTGCAGCGGGTCGGCCGGCGCGCCCTGGCCGCTGGCGTACATCAGCCCCAGGTTGAGCTGGGCCCGCGCGTGCCCCTGCTGGGCCGCCTTGAGGTACCAACAGTGGGCCGCCGCGTAGTCTTGCGGTACACCTTGGCCGTTGTCGTAGCGCAGGCCAAGGGCGAACTGCGCCTGCGTGTGGCCTTGCTCGGCGGCCTTGCGGAACCACGCGTGCGCCTGGGCGCCGTCCGGCGCCGGGCCGTCGTCCTGGTCGTGCAGCAGCGCCAGCATGTATTGCGCGGCGGCGTAGTCCTGCTCGGCGGCGCGGCGGTACCAGGCCAGCGCCAGGCGCGCGTCGCGCGGCACGCCCTGCCCGGTTGCATAGCGCAGGCCGAGGTCGAACTGGGCCCGCGGGTGGCCCTGGTCGGCCGCCTTGCGGTACCAGAACACCGCCTCCTGCGGGTCGGCCGGCAGGCCGTAGCCGTGCTCGTACAGCAGGCCGAGGTGGTATTGCCCGGCCGCGAAGCCCTGCTCGGCGGCCTTGCGATACCACAGCTGGGCCTGGCCGTAGTCTTGCGCCACGCCCTGGCCGTGCTCGTAGTGCAGGCCGAGGTTGTTCTGCGCCGCCGCGTGGCCCTGCCCGGCCGCCTGGCGATACCATTGCTGCGCCTTGAACTCGTCGCGCGGCACGCCCTGGCCGTTGTCGAAGATCAGGCCGAGGTTGAACTGCGAGCTGGCGTGGCCCTGTTCGGCGGCGCGCCGGTACCACAGGATCGCCTGCTCGCTGTCCCGTTCCAGCAGAGGGTCGGCGCCCTTGTCGTGGCGCAGCGCCAGGTTGAACTGGGCCGGCGCGTAACCCTGCTCGGCGGCCTTGCGGAACCAGGCCGTGGCCTGCTGGCGGTCCGGCGCCACGCCCTGCCCGTTGTCGTAGCGCAGCGCCAGGTTGAACTGGGCGCGCGCGTGGCCCTGCTCGGCCGCCTTGCGGTACCAGGCGACGGCCAGGTTCAAGTCCCGCGGCACGCCCTTGCCGTTGTCGTACATCATGCCCAGGTTGTTTTGCGCGCCGGCGTCGCCCTGCTCGGCCGCCTTGCTGAACCAGTGCATCGCCAGCGCGCTGTCCTGCGCCACGCCGTGGCCCTTGGCGTGCAACCAGCCCAGGTTGTACTGCGCCGCCGCGTAACCCTGCTCGGCGGCCTGCCCGTACCAGTGCGCCGCCTGTTCGTAACTCTGCTCGACGCCCTGGCCCTTTTGGCACATTACGCCGAGGTTGTATTGGGCGTGTTCCAAGCCCTGCGCCGCGGCGCGCCGGTACCAGGCCACGGCCGCCGCGTAGTCCTGCGCCGCGCCCTGGCCGTTGAAGTACATGAAGCCCAGGCTGTGCTGGGCGTTGGCGACGCCGCGCTCGGCCAACGCCTTGACGCGCAGCAATTCGGCGGTGAAGTGGCCGCTGGCGGCGGCCTCGGCCACGCTGGCGCTCGGGTTCGGCATCGCCGCTTAAGCCTTGGCCGCCAAGTGCCGCGCCGCGGCGGCGGCGGCGGCGGCGGGTCGGCGCTGCTGCTGCAAGACGTCGATGAAATCGTCCAGCGAGATGGGCCGGTGGTACAGATAGCCCTGCATCGTGCTGCAGCCGTTGGCCTGCAGGTAGCGCGCCTGCACCTCGGTCTCGACGCCCTCGGCGATCAGGTGCAGGCCGAGCCCGCGGGCGATTGAAATGATCGCCAAAATCACCGGGAAGTGGCCGTGCTCGTCGTGGATTTCCTTGACGAAGGATTGGTCGATCTTGATCGTGTGGATGGGAAAGCGGTGCAGGTAGGACAGCGACGAATAGCCGGTGCCGAAATCGTCGATGGCCACCGAGACGCCCAGCTGGCACAGTTTGTTGAGCTGTTCGATCGCGTACTGCGGGTTGCGGATGCAAATGTTCTCGGTGATCTCGACTTCGATCTGCGCCGGCGAGATACCGTAGCGTATCAGCGCGCCGCGCATCTTCTCGAAGAAGTCGCCGCGGTCCAGGTACTGCGGCGAGACGTTCAGCGACAGGCGGATGTCCTCGCCGCCGGCGGCGTTCCATTGCAACAGGTCGCGGCACAGCGCGCCCAGCATCCAGTCGGAGATCGGCAGCATCAAGCCGTTTTCCTCGGCGAACGGCAGGAACTCGCCGGCCGACAGCAGGCCGCGCTGCGGGTGGTTCCAGCGCATCAGGCCCTCGGCGCCGATGATGCGCCCGCTCGCCACGTCGATCTGCGGCTGGTAGTACATTTCCAGCTGGTTCAGCTCGAGCGCCTTGCGCAGGCTTTGCTCCAGCGCGATCTTCTGGTGCGACACGTCCAGCATCGAGGTGTGGTAGAAGCTGTGGCCGTTCTTGCCGAGCGCCTTGACCTGGTACATGGCGATGTCGGCGTGGCGCAGCAGCTCGTCGATGCCTTCGCCGTCGCCCGGGTAGATGGCGATGCCGATGCTCGCCGAAATATGCACCTGGTGGCCGTCCAGGTCGAACGGCCGCTGCAGGCTGTCGAGGAATTTGTCGGCGATCAGCTTGGCGTCCTCGCGGTCGCGCAGCTCCGGCAGCACGATGGTGAACTCGTCGCCGCCCTGGCGCGCCAGCGTGTCGCCGCGGCGCAGGCAATCCTTCAGGCGCTGCGCCACCTGCTGCAACAGCTCGTCGCCCTTGACGTGGCCGAGCGTGTCGTTGACCAGCTTGAAGCGGTCCAGGTCGATGAACATCACCGCCAGCTCGCTCAGCTTGCGCTTGGCCTGGATCACCGCCAGGCCGAGCCGGTCCTTGAACAGCATGCGGTTCGGCAGGTCGGTCAGGATGTCGTGGTAGGCTTGGTAGGAAATCACCTCCTCGGCGCGCTTGCGGTCGGTGATGTCGCGCGCCACGCCGTAGGTGCCGAACAGCTCCGCCTTCTTGGCGCCCAGCGGCGGCGCGTGCATGCCGATGGCGTTCAGGCCGATCATCATCAGGGTATTGCTGAAGGTGCGGTCGGCGCCGTTGCCGTTGCGGCATTTCAGGCGCAGCTCGACGTTGCGCGAGGCGCGCTCGTCGAGCCGGCGCTCGTTGAAGGCATAGCGCGCGCGCTCCTGGTCCTCGTCGTGCACCAGGGTCGTATAGTGCTTGCCGATCAGCTCCTCGCGGCTGAAGCCGAGCAATTGCTGGACGCGGTCGTTGACGTAGGTGATACGCCCGTCATGGTTGAGCGTGTAGATGATGTCCGGCGAGCTGTCGACCAGGTAGCGGTACATGCGCTCGGAGTTTTCCAGCTGCGAGGCGATGCGCTCGTTCTCGATCGCCAGCTTGCGCTTTTGCAGCGCGTTGTCGACCGTCTTCAGCAGCTCCTCGCGGCTGTAGGGTTTGCGCAGGTAGTCGTAGGCGCCGCGCTTCAGGGCGCCGATCGCCGCCTCGATGCCGACCTCGCCGCTCATGACGATGACGTCGCCCTCGATGCCGCGGCTGTTCATGTAGTCCATGATCTCGTGGCCGCTCATGTCGGGCAGGCGCAGGTCGAGCAGGATCAGGTCGAAGCGCAGCTTGCCCAGCTCGGCCAGCGCCTCGCCGCCGCAGGTGGCGGTGACGAGCTGGTAGTCGCGTCCGCGCAGCAGTTCGTAGAGCGAGGACAGCAGCCGCGGTTCGTCGTCGACCAGCAGGATGCGGGCGCAGTGTTCGGTGTCGAAACCGTGCGGCGTCGCGGCGGCGGGGTGCGTGGCGGCGGCGCCGGCGGGGTTCGCGTTCATTCTGGCCTTAAACTGGGTCCATCGCCCGCGTTTGCACGCCGGACGGTTGGCTGTTGCCGCTGCGCGCGGGCAGCAGGATTTCAAACGAGGTACCGTTGCGGCCGCTGCGGCAGCTGATCATGCCCTGCATTTTCTTGACCAGGCCGTGCACGATGGACAGGCCGAGGCCGTGGTGGGCGCCGTCCTTGGCGCTGCGCACCGGCGCGAACAGGTTGGCCAGCACCTCGGCCGACAGGCCCGGGCCGGTGTCGCTGACGCACAGTTCCAGGTACAGGCGGCGTTCGCGGTTGACGTGGCCGCGGTTGGCAATTTCCACCGTGCCGCCGGCCGGCATCGCCTCGACCGCGTTCTTGACCAGGTTCACCAGCACCTGCTTGAGCATGTCGGCGTCGGCCTCGACCTCGGCCGGCTGGTCGTGCATGCGCGCGACGATCTGCACCGAGGCGGGCACGAAGTCGGTGGCGCGGAACAGGCGCAGCACCTCGGCCGCCACCCGCGCCGCGTCGGTGGCGCGCGCCGTCTCGCTCGGCTGCAGGTCGGCCAGTCCGCCGACCAGCTGGCCGACGCGGTCGATTTCCTCGTTCAAAATGGCCATTTCGCCGAGCACCGGCTCCTGCCGCGCCAGCTTGCTGTCGAGCACGCTCAAATAGTTCTTGATGATAGACAGCGGGTTGTTCACCTCGTGCACCACGCGGCGCGACGCCTCGCGGTACTCCTCGGCGACGTGGGCGAGTTGCCGGCGCGCGTGGCCGCGCTCGCTCATCGCCGTCTCCAGCGCGGCGGCGGCCTGGTGGCCGAACGCTTGCAGGAAGCGCTCGCGCTTCAGGTAGCCCGGCACCTGCCAGGCCCGCGCGCCGCCGACCAGCAGACCCAGGCAGCGTTGCCCGGCCACCAGCGGCAGGCACACCAGGGTGTCGCTGGCCAGGATGCGCAGCAACTGCTCCTCGGCGATGCCCAGGGCGGCGTCGCCGCGGCCGACGCAGGCCAGGCGGCGCTGCAGCGCGGCGCCGGCCAGCGGCCCGCCCCCGGCCAGCGGCACCGCGAACTCGGCCAGGCGTTGCTGCTGCTCGCCGCCGGCGGCGCCGACCAGCGCGTGGCCGGTCGGGTTTTCCAGCAGCACCGCGGTGGCGTCGAAATCAAACAGGATGCGCGCCGAGCGGGTGATGGAGTCCAGCAGCCCGGCCTCGCCCTGCTGGCGGGCGAAGGTCTGGCCCATTTCCGACACCAGCACCATGTTGCGCACCTCTTCCGACAGGCGCTGCTGCACCGGGTCGGGCGGCGCCGCCGCGCAGGCCGGCGGCGCCACCACGTCGTCGGCGCCGCTCAGGTCGATGCCGAGCTGGTCGGCCGCCTTGGCGACCTGCCGCGCGGCCGTCTGGACGACCGCCGCCAGCCGCTCCCGGTCCAGGCCGCACAGGCGCACGGCGTCGTCGATGGCGCCCTGCTCGTCGCGGTGGCAGCACAGCAGATGCGCCAGGCGCACGATGCGGATCAGCGGGTGGGCCGACTCCAGCCGCGCGGCCGGTTCGTGGTGGTACAGCACGCTGTCGGCCAGGAAGGAGTCGAGGTGCCAGCGCTCGATGAGCCAGGCGCCGGCTTCGGAATGGGTGATTTGCAGCGTGCGCTGCTCGACCGCGCACAGCGCCTCGTCGTCGCGCGCCATGAAGTTGACGGCGTATTCCTTGGGCGCGGTGGCCAGCAGCGCCAGCCGGCCGACGTTGTGCAGCAGCCCGGCCAGGTAGGCTTCCTCGACGTGCGGGTAGTCCATCGCCTTGGCGATGTCGCGGGCGATGACGGCCGCCGTCAGCGAGGTTTTCCAGAAGCCGCGCAGGTCGGTGCTGCCGGAGTGGGGGAAGCTGCTGAAGGTCTGGAACACCGATTCGCTGATGACCAGGGTCTTGATCATGTCGGTGCCCAGCGACACCAGCGACTGCTCCAACCCGACGCTGCGGCCGGGCCGGTGGTAGGCCGAACTGTTGGCCACCGCCAGGATCTTGCTGGTCATGCCGGCGTCCTTGGCGATCAGCGCGGCCAGCTCCGGCATGCCGGCGTCGTCGGCCTGCAGGTGCTCGATCAGCTTGATGAGTATCTGGGGCATCGCCGGCAGGCGGGCAATCAGCAGGCGATTGCGAATATCTTGGTCTGAATGATGCATCGTATCAAGCACAGCCGCCAAAAGAGAGGGTCGGATCGGAGGTGCGCTGGAACGGCGCAGCGCAGCCACGTTGGTTGACTCTGGAACTCAGCTGAAGCGGCTGTTTTGTTAGTGCGAGCCGATTCGACAAAAAAGTGATATTAGCATAAAGCGCAGAATAACTTGCAAATAAGAAAAACTAGTTGAGCATTTCCCTATACCCGTTCGTACCGTGACGTGGCTCGAACCAAGGACGTCAGCCCTCCGGGATTGTCGCCGGTCGGGTTAGCCCGCCAGGCGTCACCCGACCGGCGCCGGCGGCGGCTCGGCGGCGGACGACGCTTTGCCAACCCGACCGGCGCAAGCCTGGCTGAGCGGCGTTAAAACGGCGCCGCGACGTCCTTGCGCCAGCGTTCGCGGAACAGCCGCGAGGCGGTCCACAGCGCCAGCGAGATCGCCGCGCAGGCCAGTTGGCCCGCCGCCAGCCACAGCACCGAGTGCGACAGGAACGGCGCGATGACGCCGGCCACCAGCGCGCCCAGCAGCGTCTGCGCGAACGACTGGCACGACGCGACGGTGCCGCGGATGTGCGGAAACAGGTCCATCGCCAGCATCGTCGCGCCGGGCGTGACCAGCGACATGCCGAAGGTGTAGAAGAACAGCGGTGCGACCGACCACGGCAGCGACGGCGCGAACAACAGGTGGTAGCCGACGTTGCAGACGGCGGCGCCCAGCAGCAGGGCGAAGCCGATGCCGATCTGCCGCACCAAGGTGATCGAGCCGGCCAGGCGGTTGGCCGCCAGCGCGCCGAGGAAGATGCCGCTGACGGCGGGGATGAACAGCCAGCCGAACTGGTCGGGGCCGAGGTGCAGATGCCGCGGCAGCATCACCGGCGCGGCCGTGATGTACAGGAACAGGCCGGCGAAATTGAAGGCGGTGACGCCGGCCTTCATGTGGAACAGCGGCGCGCTCAGGATCTGCCGGTAGTTGCGCGCGATGTAGTGCGGGTTGAACGGCTGGCGCAGGTGCGGCGGCAGCGTTTCCGGCAGCCGCTTGTAGCAAAACCACAGCAGGATCAGGGTGTAGGCGAACAGGAACAGGAAGATCGCCCGCCAGTCCAGCAGCTTGACGATCCAGCCGCCCATGATCGGGGCGATGGCCGGCGCGATCGAAAAAATCATCGTCACCATCGACAGCAGGCGCGCCGCCGGCGCGTCCGAATACAGGTCGCGGATAATGGCGCGCCCGACCACCACGCCGGCCCCGGCGGAGACGCCCTGCAGCACCCGGAACGCCCACAGGTAATGCACGGTGCTGGCGGCCGCGCAGCCCAGCGTGCCGATGGCGAACAGCGCCAGCGAGATCAAAATCAGATTGCGCCGGCCGAACGAGTCCGACAGCGCGCCGTGCCACAGCACCATGCCGGCGAAGGCCAGCATGTAGACGGTGAGCGACTGCTGCACCTCGATGGCGCTGGCGTTGAGCGAAGCCTGGATGGCCGGGAAGGCCGGCAGGTAGGTGTCGATCGAGAACGGCCCGAGCATGGCCAGCAGCGCCAGCATGGTCGCCAGCGCGACGCCGCTGAGCGGCGCCATGTGGCTGGGCGGCGGCGGCGGCGGCACCGGCGTCACCGGATCGGCTGGAATGTTCGGCGTGGGAGTGGGGAACATGGGAATCCTGGTAAGCCGGGCGTGCCGGGGGTCGCTGGTATGGGGGGGCTGGCGGCGGCAGGCCGGGCCGGGCTGCCGACCCGGCCCGCGCCGCCGCGGCGTCAGCCCGCGGCCGGGCCCTTCGGTTTGGCTTCCTCGCGGCGGTTGTAACCGGCCACCATGTCAAAGCGGAACAGCCGGCATTCCAACGCGCCGTTGAAGAACGGCGTTTTACGCGCCTCTTTCAAGCGCAGCAGGCGCGGCAGGCCCAGGTCGGCGGTAAACAGGAACACGGTCCAGCCGGCGAAGCGCTGCTTCAGCGTGGTGCCCATGGCCGAGTAGAACGCGCTCGACAACTCGTCTTCCGGCAGCGTGCTGTCGCCGCGCACGCCGATACGCTCGCCGTACGGCGGGTTGGTCAGCATGATGCCGGCGAGCTCGCTCGGCGGCTTGACTTCCTGCGCCTCGATCTGCTTGAGCGGAACCTCGAACACCACGCCGGCGCAGCGCAGGTTGTGGCGCGTCATCGCCACCATGTCGCCCGAGATGTCGCTGCCGAAAATGGTCGGTTCCAGCGGCAGCGGGTTCGCCTTGATGGCGTTTTTCAGGTCTTGCCACGGCTGCGGCTTGAAGCCGTTGAAATTCTCGAAGGCGAACTGGCGGCTGGCGCCGGGCGGAATGCCCTGCACCATCTGCGCCGCTTCGGCCAGGATGGTGCCGGAACCGCACATCGGGTCGAACAGCACCATGCCCGGCTTCCAGCCGGACACGCGCAGCAGGCCGGCGGCCAGGTTTTCGCGCAGCGGCGCGTCGCCGGTCTCTTCGCGCCAGCCGCGCTTGAACAGGGCCTCGCCCGAGGTGTCGAGGTACAGCGTGAAGGTGTGCGCGTCGAGGAAGCCGACGATGCGCATGTCCGGCGTCTTGGTGTTGACCGACGGGCGCTCGTTGCACTGGTCGCGGAAGCGGTCGCAGATCGCGTCCTTGATCTTCAGCGTGGTGAACTCCAGGCTGCGCAGCGGCGATTTGACGGCGGTGACGTCGACGCGGATCGTGTGGTGCACGCCGAACCAGTCTTCCCACGGCTGCGCCAGCGCCAGGTCGTAGATGTCGTTTTCATTCTTGTAGCCCGCATGGGCCATGCGCATCAGCACGCGCGAGGCGATGCGCGAATGCAGGTTGACGCGGTAGGCGTCGGTCAGGTCGCCGGAGCAATGCACGCCGCCGGGTACCTGGTTGTGCACCTTCAGGGTCGCGCCTGCCTGCTGGGCGATCTCGCCCAGTTCCTCGGCCAGCGCCGCTTCCATGCCGCGCGGGCATGGGCAAAAATATGAAGCCATGGTGTACCTTTTATCCGTTGAAAACAAAAAAACAAAAAACTGCCGCGGTAAAAAATACCGGGGCGCGACCAGACGCTGCGCCGCACATCAAAAAAACAAGGCAAGGGCCGATTACTTGTCCACGTCGCCGGCGAAGGCGCGTTCCAGGAAGTCCAGGCGGTCCTGGCCCCAGTAGCCTTCGCCGTCGAAGACGTACCACGGCGAGCCGAACACGCTGGCCGCGCTGGCGTCCTCGGTGTTGCGGTCGTACTCGGCCTGCACGCTGGCGGTCTGCGACGACTTCAGCAGCATGCGCCCGTCCAGCTCGCAGCTATTGGCGATCTGCACCAGCGACTCGTCGTCGCCGATGTTGCGCTCCTCGGCCCACAGGCCGCGCATGATCGCCTGCGACAGTTCCAGCGCCACCTCGACGCCCAGCGCCAGCCGGGTGGCGATGATCAGCTTGGCGGCGGCGTCCGGCGAGACCGGGAAAAACTTCGGCTGCGGATTCAGCGGCATTTGCAGGAACGCCGACCAGCGCGCCAGCTCGGCCAGGCGGTAGGCCTGGCGCTGCGGCGCGCGCTTGGCCAGCGGCAGACCGCCCGACAGGCTGAACACCTTGCCCAGGTCGAAGGGCCGCACCTCGATTTGCACGCCGTGCCGCTTGGCCATGGCCACCATGCGCGCGTGCCCCAGATAGGTCCACGGCGACTGCGGGGCGAAAAAATACTGGCAAATTTTGCTCATGCTGCTCCGATCAGAAAGGCTTGACGACCACCAGCACGACGATCGCCAGCAACAACACCACCGGCACTTCGTTGAACCAGCGGAACCAGGCATGGCTGCGCTGGTTGACACCGTTCTCGAACTTTTTCAAGATCGCGCCGCAGGCGTGGTGGTAGCCCAGCGCCAGCACCACGAAGGCCAGCTTGGCGTGCATCCAGGCCGGCATCTTCATGCCGGCGGCGGCGCCGCCGTACTGCATCCACAGCAGCACCAGGCCGAGCGCCAGCGCCGGCAGCGCCAGCATGCCCATGAAGCGGTACAGCTTGCGCGCCATCAGCAGCAGCCGCTCGGTGGTCACGGTGTCGCTTTCCTGCGCCAGGTTGACGAAGATGCGCGGCAGGTAAAACAGCCCGGCGAACCAGCTGGTGACGAAAACGATGTGTAAAGCTTTAATCCAGAGCATGGCTGTCCCGCGTGGTTATGTGCGCACTTCGCCGTGGCCGAACACCACGTATTTCAGCGAGGTCAGGCCGTCCAGGCCGACCGGCCCGCGCGCGTGCAACTTGTCGTTCGAGATGCCGATTTCGGCGCCCAGGCCGTATTCGAAGCCGTCGGCGAAGCGCGTCGAGGCGTTCACCATCACCGAGGCCGAATCGACCTCGCGCAGGAAGCGCATGGCGGCGCTGTAGTCCTCGGTGACGATGGCCTCGGTGTGCTTGGACGAATACGCGTCGATATGGTCGATCGCCTCGTCGATGCCGGCCACCACCTTGACCGACAGGATCGCCGCCAGGTACTCGGTGCTCCAGTCGGCCTCGCCGGCCGCGGCCAGGTGCGGGTAGCCGGCCAGCAGCGCGTGCGCCTCCGGGTCGGCGCGCAGCTCGACCTGCTTGGCCAGGTACAGCTCGGCCAGCTTGGGCAACACCTGCGGCGCGATCGCCCGCGCCACCAGCAGCGTTTCCATGGTGTTGCAGGTGCCGTAGCGCTGGCACTTGGCGTTGAAGGCGATCGCCAGCGCCTTGGCCAGGTCGGCCTTGGCGTCGATGTAGACGTGGCAGATGCCGTCCAGGTGCTTGATCATCGGCACCGTCGCCTCTGCCATCAGTCGCGCGATCAAGCCCTTGCCGCCGCGCGGCACGATGACGTCGACGTATTGCGGCATGGTGATCAGGGCGCCGACGGCGGCGCGGTCGGTGGTGTCGACCACCTGCACCGCGTTCTCCGGCAGTCCGGCGCCGGCCAGGCCCTCCTTGACCAGCTTGGCCAGCGCGCGGTTGCAATGGATCGCCTCGGAGCCGCCGCGCAAAATGGTCGCGTTGCCGCTCTTGATGCACAGGCCGGCGGCGTCCACCGTCACGTTCGGACGGGCCTCGTAAATGATGCCGATGACGCCCAGCGGCACCCGCATCTGGCCAACCTGGATGCCGCTCGGGCGAAATTTCATACCGCTGATCTCGCCGATCGGGTCGGCCAGCGCGACGATCTGCCGCAAACCTTCCACCATCGTGGCGATGGCGCCGTCCGACAGCGTCAGGCGGTCCAGCATGGCCGGCGCCAGGCCGTTGGCGCGCGCCGCCGCGAGGTCGAGCCGGTTGGCTTCGCGCAGCAGGTCGGCGTCGCGCACGATCGCCGCGGCGATCAGCGCTAGCGCGCGGTTGCGCGTGGCGCTGTCGGCCTTGGCCATCGCCCGCGAGGCGGCGCGCGCCTGTTGGCCGACCTGTTCCATGTACTCAGTGATGTCCATCGTCATTGCCTTATCCTTCGCGCTGATTGTTCGCGCTGATTGTCCATCAACCGCGCGCCACCTTCAGCGCCAGTTGTAGCATTGCGTCCCAGGCGTCGCCGGCGTAAGCCTTGGCGCGCAGCCCCTTGATCATCTTGTCCACCTGCGCCGCCTGCCGCAGCGCCGCCTCCAGCGTCGGCAGCGAAATGCGCCGCAGCGCCGGGTCCATCATGCGCTCGCGCGGTCCCCAGATGCGGTATTCCTTGAGCAGCGCGCCGAGCGGGCGGCCCTGCGCCATCCCGGCCTTCAATTTTAACAGCGTGCGGATTTCCTCGGACACCGCCCACAGCACCAGCGGCAGCGCCTCGCCCTCGCCCTTCAAGCCTTCGAGCATGCGCACCAGGCGCGCCGGGTCGCCCGACAGCATCGCCTCGCTGAGCTTGAAGACGTCGTAGCGCGCCACGTTCAGCACCGCGTCCTGCACCTGCTCGTAACTGAGTTTGCCCGGCTCGTGCAGCAGGCCCAGTTTCTGGATCTCCTGGTGCGCCGCCAGCAGGTTGCCCTCGACCCGGTCGGCGATAAAGTCGATGCTGTGGCGCTCGGCGCTTTGGCCCTGGGCCGACAGGCGCCCGGCGATCCAGTTCGGCAGGTGGGCGCGCTCGACCGCCGCGATCTCGATATACACGGCGGCCTGCTGCAGGCTGGCGACCCAGGCCGCCTTCTGCGTGGCCCAGTCCAGCTTGGGCAGCGTGATCAGCGTCAGGTTGTCCGGGCTCAGGTCCTTGGCGTAGCTTTGCAGCGCCGCGCCGCCGTCCTTGCCCGGCTTGCCGGTCGGGATGCGCAGCTCGATCAGCTTCTTGTCGCCGAACAGCGACAGCGCCTGGTTCGCCGCCAGCAACTCGCCCCACTTGAAACTGCGCTCGACGGTCAGCACCTCGCGCTCGGAGTAGCCGTTGGCGCGGGCGGCGCGGCGGATCTTGTCGGCCGCCTCCAGCGCCAGCAAATGCTCGTCGCTGCTGATCACGTACAACTGCGCCAGCGGTTTGCCCAAATGGCCGTCCAGCGCTTCAACCCGCAATTGCATGGCGCCGTCCTATGGCTTGACCGCGGCGGCGGGTGCCGCGGCCGACGGCACCGACATCGCCGGCAGCGCCAGCTTGACGGCGGCGATGCGGCGCATCATCTGCTGCACCATGTCGGACTTCATGTCGCGGTACAGCAGCGCCTCTTCGGTTTCCTTGGCCAGCAGTTGCGACTCGTTGAGGCTGATCGGCCGCGTCAGCGAAATCGTCGTCGGCCCCAGCAACTCGGTGCCCTGGCGGTCGAGCACGCGGAACACGATGGTGTAGCTGAGCTGGTACTCGCGGACCCGGCCGTTGTTGCTCAGCGACAGGATGGTCTTGCCGCGGGTGGTGTCCGGATCGCTCAGCACGTCGATGATGCCGTCGGCGCCGTCGCGCGCCTCGAGGATCTCGGTGCCGCCATTGACGCGGATGTTGCGCTTCAAGTCGATCGCCAGCGGCGACAATTTCGGCAGCGTGATAAACAGCGTCGCGAACGGCAGGTTGAAGCTGCCGTTCGCGCCGCGCAGGTGGAAGCCGCAGGCCGACAGCGCCAGCGCCGCCAGCAACATCAAGCCCGCCACGCGGGCCCGTTGAATCGTCATGAAAGCGCTCATCGTCTACACCACAATGCTGATTAATTTGCCCGGCACGACGATGATCTTCTTCGGCGCGGTGTCAATGTACTTCTGCACGCTCTCGCAGGCCAGCGCGGCCGCTTCGATGCTGGCCTTGTCGGCGCCCTTGGCAACGGTGATCGAGCCGCGCAGCTTGCCGTTCACCTGGATCATCATCTCGATCTCGGCCTGTTCCAGCGCGGCCGGGTCGACCTGCGGCCACGGCGCGTTGAGGATGTCGCCATGCACGCCGGCGTAGCCCAGCTCTTGCCACAGCACATGGGTGATGTGCGGCGCGACCGGGTTCAGCAGGCGCAGGAAGATCGCCAGGCCCTCGGCCACCAGCGCGGCCGAGGCGGCGCCGTCGTCGAGCTTGGCCGACTCCAGCGTGTTGAGCATCTTCATGCAGGCCGACACCACGGTGTTGTATTGGATGCGCTTCAAGTCGTAATCGGCCTGCTGCAGGATCTTGTGCAATTCGCGGCGCAGGGTTTTCTGCGCGTCGCTGGCGGCGCCCGCCGGGGCCGAGGCCAGCGCCATCGCAATGCGCGGCGCCTGGGCGTAGCTGTAGGCCCAAACCCGGCGCAGGAAGCGGTTGGCGCCCTCGACGCCGCTGCCCGACCATTCCAGCGTCTGCTCCGGCGGCGAGGCGAACATCGTAAACAGGCGCGCGGTATCGGCGCCGTACTGCTCGATCTGCGCCTGCGGGTCGATGCCGTTGTTCTTCGACTTCGACATCTTCTCGGTGCCGCCGATCTGCACCGGCTGGCCGTCGGACTTCAGCGTCGCGCCTTGCGCTCGGCCCTTGTCGTCCAGCGTCAGGTCGATGTCGGCCGGATTGAACCAGACCTTCTTGCCGGACGCTTCCTGGCGGAAGTAGGTTTCGTTCAGCACCATGCCCTGCGTCAGCAGGTTGACGAAGGGCTCGTCGAACTTGACCAGACCGAAGTCGCGCATGATCTTGGTCCAGAAGCGCGCGTACAGCAGATGCATGACGGCGTGCTCGATGCCGCCGATGTACTGGTCCATCGGCATCCAGTAGTCGTTGCGCGCGTCGACCATGGCGTCCTTGCTGCCCGGCGAGGTGTAGCGCATGTAGTACCACGACGAATCGACGAAGGTGTCCATCGTGTCGGTTTCGCGGCGCGCCGGCTTGCCGCACTGCGGACAGTCGCACTGCAGGAAGGCTTCGTATTTATTGAGCGGGTTGCCGCTGCCGTCCGGCACGCAGTCTTCCGGCAGGATCACCGGCAAGTCTTTTTCCGGCACCGGCACCACGCCGCAGTCGGCGCAATGGATCATCGGGATCGGCGTGCCCCAGTAGCGCTGGCGCGAAATGCCCCAGTCGCGCAGGCGGAAGGTGGTTTTCTTCTCGCCCAGGCCGCGTTCGGCCAGGTCGGCCGCGACGGCGTCGACGGCGGCGGCGTAGTGCAAGCCGTCGTATTTGCCGGAGTCGACGCAGACGCCGCTGTCCTTGTCGCCGTACCATTCCCGCCAGGCGTCGGTCGAGTATTGCTTGCCTTCGACGGCGATTACCTGCTTGATCGGCAGCGCGTATTTTTGGGCGAACAGGAAGTCGCGCTCGTCGTGCGCCGGCACGCCCATGACGGCGCCGTCGCCGTAGGTGATCAAGACGTAGTTGCCGACCCAGACCTCGACCTGGGCGCCGGTCAGCGGATGGGTGACCAACAGGCCGGTCGGCATGCCCTTCTTCTCCATCGTCGCCATGTCGGCCTCGATCACGCTACCGAGCTTGCACTCGGCGATGAAGGCGGCCAGCGCCGGGTTGCTTTGCGCGGCGTGCGCGGCCAGCGCGTGCTCCGGCGCCACGGCGCAGAAGGTCACGCCCATGACGGTGTCGGGGCGGGTGGTGAAGACGTACAGCTTGCCCTCGCCGATCAGGGCGCCGTCGGCGTCGGCGATCTGGTGCGGGAAGGCGAAGCGCACGCCGGTCGACTTGCCGATCCAGTTGGTCTGCATGGTGCGCACGCGCTCCGGCCAGCCCGGCAGCTTGTCGTCGACATAGGCCAGCAGCTCCTCGGCGTAGTCGGTGATGCGGGCGTAGTACATCGGAATTTCGCGCTTCTCGATCGGCGCGCCGGAACGCCAGCCGCAGCCGTCGACGACCTGCTCGTTGGCCAGCACGGTCTGGTCGACCGGGTCCCAGTTGACGGTGCCGGTCTTCTTGTAGATGATGCCTTTTTCCAGCATCTTCAGGAACATCCACTGGTTCCACTTGTAGTATTCGGGGGTGCAGGCGGTCATTTCGCGCGACCAGTCGATCGCCAGGCCCATCGACTCCATCTGCTGCTTCATGTGGGCGATGTTCGAATAGGTCCACTGCGCCGGCGGCACGTTGTTGGCCATCGCGGCGTTTTCGGCCGGCATGCCGAAGGCGTCCCAGCCCATCGGCATCAGCACGTTGTAGCCGTTCATGCGCAGGTAGCGGTACATCACGTCGTTGATCGTATAGTTGCGCACGTGGCCCATGTGCAGCTTGCCCGAAGGGTAAGGCAGCATCGAGCAAGCGTAGTACTTGCCCTTCGGGAAACGCGGGTCGTGCTCGACGGCTTTGTAGGCGTCGATCGCCTTCCAGTGCGATTGGGCGGCTTGTTCGACGTCGGCGGGACTATATTTATCTTGCATGATGTGCGGCCAAAAGTGAATATGAACCAAGCATTATACTGGGTTCATGCGTCCCGATAGCAGGTCGATGCCTGGCTGGCCGCCCCGCGGCCGGCGCACTCTTGTTTATTTTCCAATTGCTTGCGCGGATTCGATGGCAGCGTGGGGTTTTCAACCATTAAACGGGGAACGAGATGATCAAAGGACTGCGCACGATGATTTATGCGAAGGCATCCGCGTGGCCGAGCTGCTCGAGCCGTACGGCAAGCAGGTCGGGCTGATCGAGAATCGTCGGTCGGATTAGCCGAACGCGTCATCCGACGCCGGGCCGCTGCCGACGCCAGTCGGGTTACGCCCGATGGGCTAAGCCGACCTATGAAAATCCCGCGGGGTTCAGCGCAATACCAGCTTGAGCGCCGGTTTTTCGCCGTAGTCCTCGTAGCGTTCGTTGATGCCGGCGATGCAAAAAGTCACTTCCTCGAGGATGTCCGGCACTTGCAGGCGCATCGCCTCGGCGTCCCGCACCACGATTTCCAGCGTTTCGTCGGGCTTGAGCAGGAATTGCGTCATGCCGTCCTCGTCGCGCAGGTAGCTCAGGCAGTCGACCCAGGCGTCCATGGTGTCGGCGTAAAACTCGGGAAAGCCGAGGGCGCGCTTGCATTGTTCGTGGAAGCTGGTCCAGTCGGTGATGGCACTGCCGTTGAGTATGGCGCTTGGCATATTATTTCTTTTCTTTGTTGGGGTCGGTGACAAAACTCAGTTTGCTCAGGCCGTTGGACTGGGCCGCCGCCATGACTTGCGCCACCGCTTCGTAGCGGGTGGCCTTGTCGGCGCGCAGCTGCAGTTCCGGTTGCGCCGGCAGGGCGGCGGCCCGCGCCAGGCGCGCCCCCAGCTCGGCCGGGGTGAGCGCGTCGTTGTCCCAGAACACGGTGCCGGCGGCGTCGATCGCCAGGGTGACGGTGGCGCCGGGGTTCCGCGGCGCGGCGGCGGCCTGGGCGCGCGGCAGCTCAAGCTTGACCGCGTGCGTGAACATCGGCGCCGAGATGATGAAAATCACCAGTAGCACCAGCATCACGTCGACCATCGGCGTGACGTTGATGTCGGCCATCAGCGGCTGCTGCCGGTGGTGGTTGAAGCTGCCAAAAGACATCGTGCCTCCTCCTTTACGCGAATGCCGGCGGGCGCCGGTTAGTGCCGCCGGGCGCGGGCGCCGCTGGTCAGGTAGGCGTGCAGGTCGTGCGCGAACGCGTCCAGCTCGGCCAGGGTCAGGCGGTTGACGCGGTTCAAGCCGTTGTAGGCCAGCACGGCGGGAATCGCCACCGACAAGCCGATGCCGGTCATCACCAACGCCTCGCCGACCGGTCCGGCGATCTTGTCGATCTGCACCACGCCGGCGCTGGAGACGGCCGCCAGCGCGTGGTAAATGCCCCAGACCGTGCCGAGCAGGCCGACGAAGGGCGCGGTCGAGCCGATCGAGGCCAGCAGCGTCAAGCCGCTTTCCAGCCGGGCGCCGCCGCGGTGGATCGCCAGGCGCAGGACCCGGGTGATTTGTTCGGCCGGTTCCATCTCGGCGCCCAGCGAGGCGCCGCCAGCGGCCGCCAGGTGCGCGGCGCCGTGCTGCGCCAGCGGCGCGTAGACTTGTTCCGGGTCCGCCAGGGTCAGCGCGGCGACCGCGTCGGCCATGCTGGGGGCGGCCCAGAACGCGTCCAGCGCGACCGCGCTGCGGCGGATGCGCCAGGCGCTCCAGCCCTTGGACAGGATCAGGTACCAGCTCAGCAGCGACATCGCCAGCAACACGTAGGCCACCGCGTGGCTGATCGCGTCGCCCTGCGACCAATAGCGCGCCAGGCTGAAATGGTTGTCGAGGGTCGGGTTCATCGTCGGGCGGCGCTCGCGGTTAGCGCTTCAGCGCCAGCACGTCCTGCATGTCGTACAGGCCGCTGGTCTTGCCCGCCAGGAAACGCGCGGCGCGCAGCGCGCCCTGGGCGTAGGTGGCGCGGCTGCTCGACTTGTGGCTGATTTCAATGCGCTCGCCGATGCCGGCGAACAGCACGGTGTGGTCGCCGACGATGTCGCCGCCGCGGATGGTGGCAAAGCCGATCGTCGACGGGTCGCGCTCGCCGGTGACGCCTTCGCGGCCGTAGACGGCGCACTCCTGCAAGTTGCGCCCGAGCGCGGCCGCCACCACTTCGCCCATTTGCAGCGCGGTGCCCGACGGCGCGTCGACCTTGTGGCGGTGGTGCGCCTCGACGATTTCAATGTCGTAGCCTTCGGACAGGCTCCTGGCGGCCATTTCAAGCAGCTTGAGCGTGACATTGACGCCCACGCTCATGTTGGGCGCCATCATGATCGCGGTCTTTTCGGCGGCGGCGGCGATGGCCGCCTTGCCGGCGGCGTCGAAACCGGTGGTGCCGATGATCATTTTGATGCCGTGCTCGGCGCAGTAGGCCACATGCTTCAGCGTGCCCTCGGGGCGCGTGAAGTCGATCAGGTAGGCGGCGCCGGCCAGGCCCTCGGCCAGCTCGGAGGCGATGGCCACGCCGGCCGGCTTGCCGAGGAAGGCGGCGGCGTCCTGGCCGATGCCGGGCGCGCCGGCCACGTCCAGAGCGCCGGCCAGCACGGCGTCGGGCGCCTGGTCGATCGCTTCGATCAAGATACGGCCCATGCGTCCGCTGGCGCCGGCAATTGCAATTTTCAGTTCGGTCATCGCTATTCTCAAGGAATTATTTAGTCACTTCGGGCGTCGGCGCGGGCGTCGGCGGCTTCGCCGCCGGGGCCGGCGCCGCGCTCGTCAAGGCCGGGGCCGGTCCGGCGATGCGGGCGATGTATTCCTTTTCGGTCGGCAGGTTGCCGCCCTCGAAGCGCTCGACCTTGCCGTCCTTGAAGAAGACGACCACGCGGCTGGTGGTCAGTTCGCCATTGCCCTTGGCCAGGCGGAACGGATAGTCCCAGCGCTCGCCGTGGAACACGTCGGTCAGCAGGGGCGTGCCGAGGATGAAGCGGACTTGCTCGCGGCTCATGCCGACTTTCAACTGCGCCAGCATTTCCTCGGAAATAAAGTTACCTTGCTGAATCACCGGACGGTAGGGCGAAAACACCCACAGGAATTTTTGCAGCGGCGTCACGGTGCTGGTCTGCGCGCCGCTGGCCGGTTCGACGGCGGCGCCGCCTTCCTTGGTCGCGGCTGGCTTCTCGCCGAGCACGCTGCGGCCCGCGCAGCCGGACAGCGCCAGCGCGGCGCACACCAGGCCGGCGAGCAGTGGCGTCCTTGACGCAATACGGTGCAGCAAAGATGGCGATAAAGCCGTGGTTACGCGCATAAGTGTCCTCAATTCGATTGAGCAGAAGTGCTAAAACGCTATATGATAAAGCACATGAACCATATGCGAGCAAAACATGAGTAACAATCCTAGCGATCTGAAGGCCAGCGGCCTGAAAGCCACGCTGCCCCGCCTAAAGATTCTGGACATTTTCCAGAGCAGCCCCGTACGCCATTTGACGGCCGAAGACGTGTATAAGGTCCTGTTGGCCGACAATATGGACGTTGGCCTGGCCACCGTCTACCGCGTGCTGACCCAGTTCGAGCAAGCCGGCTTGCTAAACCGGAATCATTTCGAAACCGGCAAGGCGATCTTCGAATTGAACGAAGGCTCGCACCACGACCACCTGGTGTGCCTCGACTGTGGCCGCGTCGAAGAGTTTTTCGACGAGGAAATCGAGCTGCGCCAGCAACGCGTGGCCGAGGAACGCGGCTTCAAGATTGCCGAGCACGCGCTGGCGATCTACGGCAACTGCATCAAGGTTGCTTGCCCGCACCGGGCATAATACGCTACGCGCCGCGGGTCTTTCCTATGTGGCGCGCCGCGTCAATGCTGGCTGAGCGCGCTCGATAACAGCTTCGCCGTGATGTCGACGATCGGGATCACGCGCTCGTAGGCCATGCGCGTCGGCCCGATCACGCCGAGGGTGCCGACGATTTTGCCGTTCACCTCGTAAGGCGCGGTGACCACGCTCATCTCGTCCATCGGCACCAGGTTCGACTCGCCGCCGATGAAGATCTGCACGCCGGTGGCCTTGCTCGACACGTCCAGCAGTTGCATCAGCCCGGTCTTTTGCTCGAACATGTCGAACATTTGCCGCAGCGAACTCATGTTCGAGGACAGGTCGCTGACGCTGAGCAGGTTGCGCTCGCCGGAGATGACCATGTCGTCCGAGTTGTCGGCCATCGCCTCGCTGCCGGCCTCGACGGCCGCCTGCATCAGCCGCCCCATATCGTCGCGCAACTGGCGCAGCTCGCCCTGCAGGCGGATGCGCACGTCGTCGAACGACAGGCCGCCGTAGTTTTGGTTGATGTAGTTGGCCGACTGCACCAGTTGCGCCGGCGTGTAGTCGGACGCGGTCAGCAGCAGGCGGTTTTGCACGTCGCCGGTGGGGCCGACGATAACCAGCAGGATGCGCTTTTCCGACAGGCGCAGGAATTCGATTTGCTGGAACACCGATTCGCGCCGCGGGCTCAGCACCACGCCGGCGAACTGCGACAGCGACGACAGCATTTGAGCAGCGTTGGCGATCATTTTCTGCGGCTGCTGGATTTGCAGGCGCATGCGCGACTCGACCGCGTGCTCGTCGATGTGCTGCACCGTCAGCAGCGTGTCGACGAAGATGCGGTAGCCGCGCGGGGTCGGGATGCGCCCGGCCGAGGTGTGCGGACTCGACACGTAACCCATTTCCTCCAGGTCGGCCATGATGTTGCGGATGGTCGCCGGCGACAGCTCCAGCCCGGAGATCTTCGACAGCGCGCGCGAACCGACCGGCTGGCCGTCGGCGATGTAGCGCTCGACCAGGGCTTTGAGCAGTGTTTGGGCACGGATATCGAGTTGCATAAGTCTATTCTCGGCAGACGCGGGGTGCGCTAGTTACTTGGCTCCATTATGCACGCTGGCAGGCGCGCCGTGCATCATTCTTCCGCATGGCCGTCGAGCCAGAGCAGCAGTTCGTCAAACGTCGCGCAAATAGCGTCCGGACGCACGCCCGCTTCAAGGTGGGCCTCGCCGCCGAGGCGGTTCAGCCACAGCGCGCGCATGCCGGCGTTTTGCGCCCCGACCACGTCCAGCTGCAAATCGTCGCCGACGTAGACCGCCTCGGCCGGCGCCACGCCCAGCGCCGCGCAGGCGGCGTGGAAAATGGCCGGGTCCGGCTTGGCGCGGCCGAAGCGGTTGGCCGCCAGCGACACCGTGAAATGGTGGGCCATGCCGATGCTGTCGAGGTCGGCCACGCCGTTCGAGATCGATCCCAGCAAGATCGTGCCCTTGAGCCTCTCCAGCCCCGGCAACACGTCGGCGTAGGGCGTGACGGCGTTGCGCGCGGCGTGGAACAGCGCCATCGCCGGCGCCACCTTGGCGGCGTCGGCGCCGACCTCCTCGAAGGCGGCGTGCAGGCCGATGCGGCGCAGCTCGCCCAGGTCGATGTGCAACTCGGGCCGCTCGGCCAGCAGGGCCAGGCGGCGCGCGCGCAACTGCGCGATTGAAAACCGCCGCGCCACCGGCGGCGCATGCCGCGCCAGCCAGTCGTGCAGCGCGAGCTCGGCGCGGGCGATGACGGGGCCGATCGGCCACAGCGTGTCGTCGAGGTCGAACAGCATGGCTTTCGGGCGGGGCGGGCGTAACTGCTTCATGGATATGGGGGGCTTCGCTGTGGATGGCCGTATTGTCGCACTTATCGGCGCCGCCGGCCTGCGTGCGCGGCGCCGGGCGCGCCGCCGCGCAAGGGGAAAATTGTTACAGGGAGATACAACAGGGGGAGCCCGGATGTTGCCGGATAGACTAAAATAGCTGCCGCGAGCGCGCACGCGCGGCGCCGGCCCCGTTACCTGATTCGTTTGGAGAATGTATGAAAAACTTGTATATGCGCTCGATGCTGGCGCTCGCCTGCGCCGCCACCCTGGCCGCTTGCGGCGGCAAAGACGACGGCAACCTGAGCCTGGGCGGCAGCGTCGTCGGCCTCTCGAAAACCGGGCTGCAACTGAAGAACGGCAGCGCCACCCTCGACGTGGACGCCAACGCCGGCACCTTCGCGTTTACCGAGCGGATCGCCTCCGAGTCGAACTACGACGTGCAGATCAACAAACAGCCGACCGGCGCCGATTGCACCGTGCTCAACGGCAAGGCCAAGGCGTCCAACTTCAACATCACCAGCGTGGTGATCTCCTGCCTGACCAAGCAACACAAGCTGGGCGGCACCGTCAGCGGCCTCGAGGCTAGCGAAAGCGTGACCCTGATCAACGCCCCGGAGCAGCTTGTCCAGACCGGCAGCGGCGCCTTCACCTTCGCCTTCACGGTTGGCGAAGGCAATAACTACGGCGTGAGCGTGCTCAAGTCCTCCCCCGGGAAGGTGTGCAGCCTGCCAAACGGCGGCGGCACCATGCCGACAACCGACTTTAACGGCTTGACCGTCACCTGCGTTCCCGAATAACCCTACCGACGCCGGGCCGGGCGCCGCCGGCACCATTTATCCCTGGAGACACACATGAAACTATCTTATCCGCGCACCCTCGCCGCGCTGGCCATCGTCCTGAGCCTGTCCGCCTGCGGCGGCAAGGAATCGTTCCAGGTCAACGGCACGCTCAGCGGGGTGAGCGACAACGACCTGGTGCTGACGAACAACGGCGACACGGTGTCGCCAAAGAAGGGCGATACCAGCTTCACGTTCCCCAAGCAAATCGACTATGGCACCGCGTATAACATCACGGCGAACCAGCCGGCGCACATGAATTGCAGCGTCGCCGGCGGCAGCGGCAGCGCCGGCCACTTCACCTCGATTACCGCGACCGTCGTCTGCACGCGCCAGACCCGCTTGTTGGGCGGCAGCGTGACGGGCTTAAAAGTGGGCAACACCGTGAAATTGGCGAACGGAAAGATCGAAACCATCACCGTGACCGGGACCGCCGCCGCCAGCGTCGCCTTCCAGTTCGCCGTGGTTGCCGACGGCACGCCGTACAGCGTGGTGGTGGTGCCGCCGCAACCCAACGCCCCCAACCAGACATGCAGCGTCGCCAACGGCGCCGGTGTGATGGGCACGGCCGCCGTCGGCAACGTACTGGTCACTTGCATCTAAATAGGAAGGCAGATATTCAAATTCCATATGAACGATATGTGAAATATAAATTGGCGTTATATGCGGCGCCACAGCATAATGCATCTGTCTCCTCCAACTCTTCCAAGAATTGGATTTAGCCCGCTTTTACCAGCGGGCTTTTTTTTGCCCGGCTTTTCGTGGCGGACGCGGCGGTGGACGTAAAAAAAACCAGCGCGAGGGGCGCTGGTTTTTTGACGTCCGCCGCGGCCTTTACGCCGGCGCCTTCAGCAGGTTGGCCAGCGCGACGTACTGGGCCAGGCCCACCGTCTCCGGGCGCATGCTCGGATCGATGCCGGCTTCGACGATCTGCGCCTCGGTAAACATGCCGGCCAGGCAGTTGCGGATCACCTTGCGGCGCTGCGAGAACGCCTTCATGACGACCGCCTCCAGCGTTTCCAGGTCGCACGGCAGGCGCTCGGCCAGCGGGATCATGCGCACGATCGCCGACTCCACCTTCGGCGGCGGGTCGAACGCGGTCGGCGGCACGATGAACAGCAGGTGCATGTCGTAGCGCCATTGCAGCATCACCGACAGCCGGCCGTAGGTCTTGCTGCCGGGCGCGGCGACCATCCGTTCGACGACCTCCTTTTGCAGCATGAAGTGCTGGTCTTGCACCAGCGGGGCGATTTCCGCCAGGCGGAACAGCAGCGGACTGGATATGTTGTATGGCAGGTTGCCGACGACGCGCAGCTTTTTGCCCTCGGGCACGGGGATCGTCGCGAAGTCGAACTTCAGCGCGTCGCCGGCGTGGATCGTCAGCTTGGCCGGGTTGAAGGTCTTTTCCAGGCGCGCGACCAGGTCGCGGTCGAGTTCGACGACGTGCATCTTGTCGAGCCGCTTCAGCAGCTGCTCGGTCATCGCCCCCAGGCCGGGGCCGATTTCAACCAGGGCGTCGTCGGACTGCGGCGCGATGGCGGCGGTGATCTCGTCGAGGACGTATTTATCGTGCAGGAAATTCTGGCCGAAGCGCTTGCGGGCAATGTGTTTCATATTCTTGTTTTCAGTGGGGTGGGACGCGCGGCGCAATCAGCCGGCGCCGGCGCCGTGGCGGCGGCGCGCTTGCACCATCCGCACGGCGGTGTGGATGGCCGCTTCCATGCTGGCGCAGTCGGCCAGGCCGAGGCCGCGCGCGGCCAGGTCGAGCGCGGTGCCGTGGTCGACCGAGGTGCGGATCAGCGGCAAGCCGAGGGTGATGTTGACGCCGTTGCCGAAGGTGGCGTATTTGAGCACCGGCAAGCCCTGGTCGTGGTACATCGCCAGCACGCAGTCGGCCTCTTGCAGGTATTTCGGTTGGAACAGCGTGTCGGCCGGATACGGGCCGCGCGCGTCGATGCCGCGCGAGCGCGCCGCCGCGATGGCCGGGGCGATCGTCTCGATCTCCTCGCGCCCCAGGTAACCGCCCTCGCCGGCGTGCGGGTTCAGGCCGGCCACCAGGATGCGCGGCGCGGCGACGCCGAATTTCTCTTGCAAATCATGGGCGATGATGTCCAGCGTGGTGGCCAGGCCGGCCGCCGTGATGGCCGCCGGCACCGCCGCCAGCGGCAGGTGGGTGGTCGCCAGCGCCACCCGCAGCGGCGCGGCGGCGCCGGCGCCGGCCGGCTCGCCGGCCAGCATCATCACCACCTGGGCGGTGCCGGTGCGTTCGGCCAGGTATTCGGTATGCCCGGAAAAGGCCACGCCGGCATCGTTGATGGTGCTTTTCTGCAGCGGCGCGGTGACGATGGCGTCGAACCAGCCGGCCGCCACGCCCTCGACGGCGGCGTCCAGCGTGGCCAGCACGGCGCGGCCGTTTTCCTTGTCGAGCACGCCGGGCACGACGTGCGCGGCCAGCGGCACGTCGACCACGGCGACGCGGCCCGGGCCGAACTGCGGCAGGCCGCCGTTGCGCAGCGCCTGCAGCGACAGCGCCGCCAGCTTGATCCCGGGGTCGATCAGGCTGGCCGTCAGCGCCAGGAAGGCGGCGTCGCCCAGCAGCACGCAATTGACCGTGTCGCGCAGCGCCCAGGCGGCGCGCAGCGAGATTTCCGGGCCGATGCCGGCCGGCTCGCCGCAGGTGACGGCGAGCGCCGGGCGGGCGCCGGGACGCGCCGGGGTGGCTGGGTTCATCGTCTTCTTACTTGTCGTCGGCGCGGAATTCAACGTAGGCGCGATCGCGCACTTCGCGCTGCCAATCCTCGGTGGCCTCTTCCAGCTTGCGCTCGCGCAGCGCGTTGCGCGCCAGGTTGCGCTGCTTTTCCTTCGAGACGTCGTCGCTCTTGCGCTCGCGCACCTCGATCAGGTGGAAGCCAAAGCTCGTTTCCACCGGCGCGCTGATTTCGCCCGGCTTCAGCGCGGCCATCGCGGCCTCGAATTCGGGCATCGTGTCGCCCGGATACAGCCAGCCCAGGTCGCCGCCCTTGGCGGCCGCGCCGTCGGTCGAAAACAGCCGCGCCAGCTCTTCGAACTTGGCGGCCTTGTTGTCGAGGCGCTCCTTGAGTTCGGCCAGCTTGCGCTTGGCGTCGTAGGCCGACACCGTCGGCGTGACCTTGATCAGGATGTGCCGCGCGTGCGTTTGCTGCACCGCCGCGCTGGCCTGGGCGTCGGCGGCGCTGCGCTTGTCGACCAGCTTCAGGATGTGGAAGGCGCCGGTGCTCTTGATGATCGGCGTGACCTGGCCCGGCTTCAGCTTGGCCAGCTGCTCGGCGAACAGCGGCGGCAACCGCTCCGGGCTGCGCCAGCCGATCTCGCCGCCCTTCAGCGCGTCGGCCGCCTCCGAATAGGTGCCGGCCATCTTGGCGAAGTCGGCGCCGGTGCGCAACTGGCGCATCACTTCCTCGGCGCGGGCGCGGCGCGCGGCGATCTGCTCGGGCGAGGCGTTGTCGGGGATGCGCACCATGATTTGCGCCAGGTTCAGCTCGACCTGCTCGCGCGCGGCGGCCTGTTCGGCCGCCATGAAATTGTCGACCTCGGCGTCCGAGATCTGGATCTTGGCGTCGACCTCGCGCTCGCGCAGGCGCTGCAGCACGATCTCGCTGCGGATCTCCTCGCGGAAGGCGGCGAAGGTGGTGCCCTCCTTCTCCATCTGGTTGCGCAGCTCCTGCAGCGTCATTTTCTGCTGTTCGGCGATGCGGCCGATGGCGCGGTCGAGCGTCAAGTCGTCGACGCGGATACCCATTTCCTTGGCCAGCTGCATCTGCGCGCGCTCGACGATCATCCGTTCGAGCAACTGGCGCTGCAGGTCGGCCTGCTCCGGCAGCGCGACGTTTTGCGCCTTCATGCGCCGTTCGACGGTCTTGATGCGGGCCGCCAGCTCGTTGCGCGTGATAACGTCGTCGTTGACGACGACGGCGATCGAGTCGATCGGCTTGCCCGTGGCGGCGGCCGCGGCGCTCTGCGCCCAGGCGCCGGGGGCGCTGGCGCCGGACAGCGCGCACAGCAAAACCGCTGCAATTTTCAGTTGGTGCATACTGGCATTCCGCATAATGTGTAGAGCGCTCATGAGTTCGGGTGGATAAAAAAACCGCCGGCCACGGCGCTGGTAAGAGCGCGCCGCCGGCCGAAAGTTCCGGTGCTACTGCCGTCCCTAACGGCTGGACGGCGTCAGCCTTTGATAGCCGGGGATGCTCTTCGTCAACGTATCGAGCGCGTTGCTGCCGAAGCCGAGGTTGCTCGACAGGCCGATCAGCTCAAGCTGGAAGAAGATCGAATTCGAGACGCTCTTGGTGGTCGTCACGAAGCGCTGCGCGCCCATCCGCAACACCCAGCAGTCCTGCTTGTATTCGAGGCCGGCCAGGCTCTCGAGCACGCGCCGGTCGCGCATCGAGTAGCTGACCCGGCCGACGCCGTACCAGCGCGTCGACAGCGGCCACTGGCCGGACACCAGCACGTTCTTGATGCCGTTGACGCCGCGCAGGTAGCGGTGCTCCAGGTTCAGCACCTTTTTCGGCGCCGGCTGCCACTGCGCGCCGTAGTTCCAGCTCATCGAATGGCCCTCGTCGCGATTGTACTGCACCGCGCTGTCGAAGCCCCAGGAATCGGCAATGCGGCCGGCGCCGGCCAGCAGCACGTCGGAGCGGCTCGCCTCGTTGGCCGCGGCGCTACCCAGTTGCACCCGCTGCTCGTTGAAATAGAAGCGTTGACCCAAGGCCAAGCGCAGCCGCTCGGCGCCGTTCGGGTCGAGGAAGCGCGAGGTCAGCGCCGCCGTGACCTGGTTGGCGTCGCCGATGCGGTCGGCGCCGACGTAGCGGTTTTCGCTGAACAGCTGGGCGAAGCTGAAGCCGGCGTCGGAGGTGTCGAACAGCGGGAAGGCGCGCTGGTCGCGGTATGGCGTATACACGTAGAACAGGCGCGGCTCCAGCGTTTGGGTGACGGCGCGGCCGAACAGCTTGGCGTCGCGTTCGAACACCAGGCCGCTGTCGACCGACACGGTGGGCACGGCGCGCGTCAACGCGGTGTCCCGGTATTGGACGCTGCCGACGGCGTTGTTGTTGTCGAGCTGGTAGGCGCTGGCGTTGAGCACCAGCTTGGGCGTGACGAAGTAGCCCGGGCGCATGAACGGATAACTGACCTGCGGCACCGCCACCAGGCGGTTGCCGCGTACCTGGTCGGGGTGCCAGAAACGCGTCAGCTCGCTGTCGACGGCCCAGTCGAAGCCGCCGGCGACGTCGAAGCGGCCGGCGTGCAGGTTCAGCGACGGCAGCCGGTCGTACGGGCGCGGCACGAACAGGTCCGGATTTTTCTCCGCCCCCGGGTCTTGCAGCACCTGGTAGTTTTGCACGCGCGCCGTGGCGTTCCAGAATTCGCCGCGGTAATCGGTGCGCAGCTCGCGCAGCAACTGCCGCTCGGCGCTGGTGGCGACGGTTTTCGAGAAATCGCTCGGATAGTCGTTGTCCGAGGCGCTGCGCAGGTTCCAGCCGTACGACAGCCCGGGCGCCAGCGCCTGGGTGTGGACCGAGTGCAGCATATAGCGGTCGCTGTCGCGCACCTTGTCGTTGGGCAGGTACTCGATATACGTTTCGCCGGCGTAGCCGCCGGCCGCCGTTTCGCCGAGGTAGCGCGCGTTGGCGCCCAACTGCAGGCCGCGCCGCTGTATGTATTTCGGGTACAGCGTCAGGTCGCGGTTCGGCGCGATGTTGACATAGTAGGGCACCAGCAGTTCCAGGCCGTTCTTCGAGTCCAGCCGCGGCGTCGGCGCCAGCCAGCCGGAGCGGCGCGCACCCGACAGCGAGAACGAAATCGCCGGCGTGCCGAGGATGGGCACGCCCTTGAAATACACCACCGTCTTGCCGCCGGTGCCGACGTCGCGCCCGGTGTCGAGGTTCAAGGTGCTCGACTTCAGATACCAGTCCGGCTTGGTGCCTTCGCAGGTGCTGTAGGTGCCGTCGACAACGTCGGCCTCTTCCGAGTTGATGAAGTCGATCCGCTCGGCGTGGCCCTGGCCGTTGCCGACCGCGATTTTATAGGTCGGCTTGAGGGCGAAGCCGCGCCCGGTCTCCAGGTTCAGCTTGAGCAGCTCGGCGCTGTAGTAGTCGCCGAAGCGCCACATGCGCACATTGCCGCTGGCGTCGAGCTGGTCCTCGACCATCTGGTAGCAGGCCGTGTCGGCGGTCATCCTGGTCTGGTCGCGCACCACCTCGGCGTCGCGCTCGAGGTTTAACTCGCGCTCGGGGCGGCCGCTGATGTGCTCGGCGCGCAAATGGGTGGGCGCGTTCTTGTCTTCCACGTGCGCGGCGCGCTTGGGCGTTTGGGCGTGGCTCGGCACCGCGGCGAACGCGGCGGCGATGGCGCTCAGGGCGAAGGCCCAGCGCTGCGACGATGGGGGGGCTGTATACCAGCTCATGAAAAGAAGAGGTGAAACACCATGGCAGGCGATTTTTTGATTGCAATCCCTTATTATATGGGAATCTTCACAATCAACCGGATTCCACAGGTCGCTTTATGTCAATCACCCCCGTTTTACCCGTCGCGGCCGCCGCCGACGACGCCCGCCTGGCCTTGCTGCAAGCATGGCTGGGCGGCTTGAACCTGGTCGCGCCGGAGTCGGCGCGCCCGGCCTCGTGCGACGCCAGCTTCCGCCGCTACTTCCGCCTCGACACGCTGGCGGGCAGCCGCGCCGCCCACGGCGCCACCCTGGTGGCGATGGACGCGCCGCCCGAGCGCGAGAACGTCGCCGCCTTCGTCAAGGTGGCCGGCCTGCTGAAGGCGGCCGGCGCGTCGGCGCCGGAGATCGTCGCGCACGACCTCGAACGCGGCTTCCTGCTGCTGTCGGACCTGGGCGACACCACCTACCTGCAGGCGCTCGACCACGACAACGCCGCCGTCCTCTACAGCGAGGCGCTGGAGGCGCTGGTAAAAATCCAGCAAGCCAGCCAGCCCGGCGTGCTGCCCGAATTCGACCGCGCCTTCGCGCTGCGCGAAATGAACCTGTTCCCAGAGTGGTACATCGGCCGCCACCTGAACGCCACGCTGACCGCGGCGCAGCAAGCCCAGCTGGACGGCGTGTTCGACGCCATCGTCGGCAACGTCATGGCGCAGCAGCAGGTGTTCATGCACCGCGACTTCCACTCGCGCAACCTGATGCGGATGGACGAGGGCAACCCCGGCATCCTCGACTTCCAGGACGCCGTGTACGGCCCGGTCACCTACGACCTGGCCTCGCTGCTGCGCGACGCCTATATCCAGTGGGACGAGGAAATGGTGCTCGACTGGGTGATCCGCTACTGGCAGCGGGCCAAGAAGGCCGGCTTGCCGGTGAACCCCGACATCGACGCCTTCTACCGCGATTTCGAATTCATGGCGCTGCAACGCCACCTGAAAATCCTCGGCCTGTTCGCCCGCCTGAACCACCGCGACGGCAAGGCCGCCTACCTGGAGGACCTGCCGACGGTGCTCGACTACGTGCGCAAGACCGCCAACCGCTACAAGGACTTGAAACCGCTGGTGCGTCTGCTCGACGCGCTGGAAAACAAGACGCCGGAAGTCGGCTACACTTTCTAGGCACGCCGGGCGCCGCCGATCCGGGCTCAGACCCTCGGGGTCCGGCCGCGGCTCTTCGCCCCCGGTTTTTTTCGGCGCCGCCGGCCCGCCAGCCCCCTACACCCAACCACGAGTGCCCCCCCCATGAAAGCCATGATTTTCGCCGCCGGCCGCGGTGAGCGGATGCGTCCCCTCACCGACACCTGCCCCAAACCCCTGCTGAAAGTGCGCGGCCGCCCGCTGATCGTCTGGCACGTGCTGAACCTGGTACGCGCCGGCATTACCGACATCGTCGTCAACCACGCCCACCTGGGCCAGATGATCGAAGACACGCTGGGCGACGGCAGCCAGTTCGGCGCCCGCATCGTCTACTCGCCGGAGGCGCAGGCGCTGGAGACGGCCGGCGCCATCGCCAACGCCCGCCACCTGCTCGGCGACGAGCCCTTCCTGGCCGTCTCGGGCGACATCTACATCCCCTACTTCGACTTCGAGCAAGTCAAGGACGTGCTGGCCGACAAGGACATCCTGGGCAACCCCTACCCGGCCGAGCAGCGCGACATCGCCTGGTTGTACCTGGTCGACAACCCGCCCTACCACCCGGACGGCGACTTCGGCTTGACGCTGTACTCGCTCAACAACGACGGCGCGCCGCGCTTCACCTTCGCCAACATCGGCGTCTACCGGCCCGAGATGTTCGACGCCGTCGCGCCCGGCAGCCGCGCCAAGCTGGCGCCGCTGCTGCGCCAGTACGCCGACCTGGGCCGGATCGGCGGCGAGCTCTACGCCGGCGCCTGGGCCAACGTCGGCACCGTCGAACAGCTGGCCGAACTGAACGGCGGGACCGCGCCATGACGGCGTTCGCGGCCCGCCGCGCCGCCCTGCTGGCCCAGATGCAGCCGGGCGGCGTGGCCGTGCTGCAGACCGCGCCCGAAGTGACCCGCAACAGCGACTGCGACTACCCCTACCGCCACGACAGCTACTTCTACTACCTGAGCGGCTTCGCCGAACCGGAAAGCGTGCTGGTGCTGCTGGCCGCCGGCCCGCGCGCGGCGGCCCGCTGCATCCTGTTCTGCCGCGCCAAAAACAGCGAGCGCGAAATCTGGGACGGCTTCCGCCACGGCCCCGAGGGCGCGCGCCTGGCCTGCGGCGTCGACGCCGCCTTCCCGATCGACGAGCTGGACGCCGAGATGGTCAAACTGCTGGCCGACGCGCCGGCGATCTACTACGCGCTCGGCAGCAGCAACGAACTCGACGCGCAAGTCAAACTGTGGTTGCGCGACGTGCGCAGCCAGGCGCGCAGCGGCGTGACCGCGCCCGCCGTGGTGCACAACGTGCTCGGCCTGCTCGACGAGATGCGCCTGTTCAAGGACGACGGCGAACAGGCCGTCATGGCGCGCGCCGCCGCCATCTCCGGGCAGGCCCACGCGCGGGCGATGCGCGCAACCCGGCCCGGCATGCGCGAATACCAAATCGAAGCCGAGCTGCTATACGAATTCCGCCGCCACGGCGCCCAATCCCCGGCCTACACCTCGATCGTCGCGGCCGGCGCCAACGCCTGCGTGCTGCACTACAGCGCCAACAACGCCCTGGTCGCGGACGGCGACCTGGTGCTGATCGACGCCGGCTGCGAGCTGGACGGCTACGCCGCCGACATCAGCCGCACCTACCCGGCCAACGGCCGCTTCAGCGCAGCGCAGCGGCAGTTGTACGAACTGGTGCTGGCGGCGCAGGCGGCGGCGCTGGACGCGGTGCGACCGGGCCGGCTTTACCAGGGCATCCACGACGCCGCCGTCGCCGTGCTGGCGCAGGGCATGCTGGACCTGGGCCTGCTGGCGCGCGACCAGGTGGGCGGCGTCGACGACGTCATCGCCAACCAGAGCTACCGCCAGTTCTACATGCACGGCACCGGCCACTGGCTCGGCATGGACGTGCACGACGTCGGCGCCTACCGCGAAAGCGCGCGCGAAGGCAAACCGTGGCGCGCGCTGCAGGCGGGCATGACGCTGACGGTGGAGCCGGGCATCTACGTGCGCCCGGGCGCCGGCGTGCCGGAGCGCTTCTGGCACACCGGCATCCGCATCGAAGACGACGTGCTGGTGACGCCCGCCGGCCACACGGTGCTGAGCGCGGCGGCGCCGAAAAGCGTGGCCGACATCGAAGCACTGATGCGGGGCGCGGCATGAACCGGCAAAACACATACGACATCGCCGTCTGCGGCGCCGGCCCGGTCGGCATGGCGCTGGCGGCCCTGCTGGCGCGGCGCGGCGTGGCGCCGGCGCGGGTCGCCCTGCTCGACGCGAAAACGCTGGCCCGGGCCGGCGCCGACCCGCGCTCGATCGCGCTGTCGCACGGCAGCCGCCAGATCCTCGAAGAAATCGGCGCCTGGCCCATCGCCGCCACCGAGATCCACCAGATCCACGTCTCGCGCCGCGGCCATTTCGGGCGCAGCCTGATCGACCGCGCCGACCACCAGGTGCCGGCGCTCGGCTACGTGGCGCGCTATGGCGACGTGGTGGCGGCGCTGGGCGCGGTCTGCGCCCGGCTCGGCGTGACGGCGCTGCGCCCGGCGCTGGTGCGGGACGCCAAAGAGGACGGCGCCGGCGTCGCGCTGACGATTCGCGAAGGCGAGGCGGCGCCGCGCGAACTGCGTGCGGCGCTGCTGGTGCAGGCCGAGGGCGGCCTGTTCGGCGCCCAGGCGCAACGCGCGCAGCAGCGCGACTACCGGCAAAGCGCCATCATCGCGCAGATCCACGCCAGCGCGCCGATCGCCCACCGCGCCTATGAACGCTTCACCGACGAAGGCCCGCTGGCGCTGCTGCCGCAGGGCGACGCCTACGCGCTGGTCTGGTGCGTGCCCCCGGAGCGGGCGCAACAGCTGTTGGCGCTGGACGACGCCGCCTTCCTGGCGCAGCTGGAGCGGGCCTTCGGCAGCCGCCTGGGGCGCTTCAGCGCCACCTCGGCGCGCTTCGCCTACCCGCTCGGCCTGAACGCCGGCGCCCCCGCCAGCGCCCGCACGCTAGCCATCGGCAACGCCGCGCAAACCCTGCACCCGGTCGCCGGCCAGGGCCTGAACCTGGGCCTGCGCGACGCCGCCGTGCTGGCGCGCCTGCTGGCGCAAGACGCCACGCCGGCCATGCTGGCGCGGTTCCACGCGCTGCGCGCGCAAGACCGCGGCCTGACGGTGCGCCTGACCGACACCATGGCGCGCGCCTTCACCGGCGCCGGCCCGGCGCAGGCGCTGCTGGGCGCCTCGCTCGGCCTGATCGACGCCATCAACCCGGCCCGCAAGCTGCTGGCCGAACTGATGATGTACGGCCGCCGTTAAACCAGCGGGCCGGCCACGCCAAAATCAAGCCAAGGCAAAGAGCCGGGGTCGGACCTTCAGGTCTGACCCCGGGGTTACGCCCTTGGTTTTGATTGTTTCAACGCCGGAGCCCTGCGCACCTACCGCGCGACCCTGTCCAGGTCGCGCTCCATCAGCGCCGCCACGTCCACCAGCAAATTGGCGACCCGCCCGAAAAACGCCGGGTTGATGTGTTCGATGGTGTCGCTGGGCGCGTGGTAGTCGGGGTGGTCGGCGACGCCGAAATACAGGAAGGGGATGCCGGCCTCGTTGAATACGGCGTGGTCCGAGCTGTCGTCCCAGCGCTCGACCAGCCCGGCCGCCAGCACCGGCCGGTCGTGCCCGGTCAGCACGCGCACGGCGCTGCGGCCGGCGGCCTGCTCCAGCGGCGCCTTCAGCGCCGGCCACAGGTGGCTGCCGGCCACGACGATCTCGTTGCTGTCGTTATGCGCCAGCATGTCCAGGTTCAGGTTGGCGGCCAGTTGCGCGCGCGGCACCGGCGGCGCGGCCATGAAGGCGCGCGCGCCCCGCAGGCCCAGCTCCTCGCCGTCGAAGGCGGCGAACAGCACCGAATGGCGCGGCGGGTGGGCTGTGAAATAGCTGGCGATCGCCAGCAGCGCGGCCACGCCCGAGGCGTTGTCGTCGGCGCCCGGATACAGCTTGCCGTCGACGATGCCGAGATGGTCGTAGTGGGCCGACACCACGAGGAATGTGTCCGGCGCGGCGCTGCCGCGCAGGTAGCCGACGATGTTGGCGGCGTCGGGATAGTCGCCGCGGAACGGCCGGCCCGGCACGAAGATGTTGCCGACGCTGTGGGTGCTGAAGGCGAACGCTTGGGCGTAGTCGCGGCCGAACGGCAGCAGGCCGATGGCGCGGAAGCGCGCCTGCAGGTAGGCCTGCGCCTTGCGGCTGCCGGGCGTGCCGGTGGCGCGGCCTTCGAAGGCGTCCGAGGACAGCGTGCGCACGTCGTCGAGCAGAACCCGCAGGTCGACCGGGCCGCCGGGGTCGCGCGCGGCGCCGGCTAGCGGCTGCGCCATGCGCGCTTCTTCGCCGCGTTGCGCCAGCGCCAGGTAAAACGCCAGCGCGCCCAGCGCCAGGACTGTGCTGATCAGGAGTTTTTTCATGGCGGCTGCCGTAGTGGGGACAGCCAGAGGATAGCGCATCGCTGGTGCGACAGCCGGGGTCGGACGCTAGCGCCGTTCAGTCAGGCCGCCGCGGCGCTGCAATAATCGACACCAGGGGCGTCAACGCGGGGCCAGACCCTGGGGGTCCGGCCCCGGCTTTAGGCCGCTGGTGTGTTGACTTCTTACTCGACCGCTTTGACCATGTCTTCGATGACTTTCTTGGCGTCGCCGAAGACCATCATCGTATTGGCCTGGTAGAACAGGTCGTTGTCCAGGCCGGCGTAACCGGAAGCCATCGAGCGCTTGTTGACGATGATGCTCTTGGCCTTGTACGCCTCCAAAATCGGCATGCCGGCGATCGGCGATTTCGGGTCCTTGGCCGCCGGGTTGACGACGTCGTTGGCGCCCAGTACCAGCACCACGTCGGCCTGGCCGAACTCGCTGTTGATGTCTTCCATCTCGAACACCTGGTCGTACGGCACCTCGGCTTCGGCCAGCAGCACGTTCATGTGGCCCGGCATGCGCCCGGCCACCGGGTGGATCGCGTACTTGACGATGACGCCCTTGTGGGTCAGCTTCTCGACCAGCTCCTTGAGCGAATGCTGGGCGCGCGCCACGGCCAGGCCGTAGCCCGGCACGATGATGACGGTTTCGGCGTTGCTCATCAGGAAGGCGGCGTCGTCGGCGGAGCCCGACTTGACCGGACGCTGCTCGGCGGAGCCGGCGGCGGCCGCGGCGGCGGGGGCGCCACCGAAGCCACCCAGCAGCACGTTGAAGAAGGAGCGGTTCATCGCCTTGCACATGATGTAAGAGAGGATCGCGCCGGAGGAACCAACCAGCGAGCCGGCGATGATCAGCATCGAGTTATTCAGCGAAAAACCGATGCCGGCCGCGGCCCAGCCGGAGTACGAGTTCAGCATCGACACCACCACCGGCATGTCGGCGCCGCCGATCGGGATGATGATCAGCACGCCCAGCGCGAAGGCGATGACGGCCATGACGACGAACGGCGTCCAGGCCGGTTCGCTGCCGTCGGCGAAGCAAAACACCAGGCCCAGGCCGACCATCACCAGCGCCAGCAGCAGGTTGAGCATGTGCTGGCCGGCGAAGCTGACCGGCGCGCCCTGGAACAGGCGGAACTTGTACTTGCCCGACAGTTTGCCGAAGGCGATCACCGAGCCGGAGAAGGTGATGGCGCCGACGAAGGTGCCGATGAACAGTTCCAGGCGGTTGCCGAACGGCAGCGGCTGGCCCGCCAGGGCGATGCCGAAGGCGGTCGGCTCGGACACCGCGGCGACCGCGATGCACACCGCCGCCAGGCCGATCAGCGAATGCATCGCCGCCACCAGTTCCGGCATCTTGGTCATTTCAACGGTCTTGGCCAGGTAGGTGCCGACGCCGCCGCCGACGACGATACCCAGGATGACCAGGCCGAAGCCCATGCCGCCGACGCCCTGCTGCGCTTGCAGCTTGAGGATCAGCGCCACCGTGGTCAGCGCCGCGATGGCCATGCCGGACATGCCGAAGGCGTTGCCGCGGCGCGCCGTGGCCGGCGAGGACAAGCCCTTCAGGGCCTGGATGAAGCACACCGAGGCGATCAGGTACATCATCGTCACGAGGTTCATGGTGATGAAGTTCATGCTTTCACCTCTTGCTTGGCAACTGGCGCCGGCGCCGCCTTCGGCGCTTTTTTGCGGAACATTTCCAGCATGCGCTGGGTGACCAGGAAGCCGCCGAAGACGTTCACCGCGGCCAGCGCCACCGCCAGCGTGCCGGCGATTTGCGCCACCGGGCCGGTGGTCAGGCCGGCGGCCAGCATGGCGCCGACGATGATGATGGCCGAGATGGCGTTGGTGACGGCCATCAGCGGCGTGTGCAGCGCCGGCGTGACGGTCCAAACGACGTGGTAGCCGACGTAGATCGCCAGCACGAAAATAATAAGATTGATGATGGTGTGACTGATTTCCATGATTCCTCCGATTGCATGGGCGGGACCGGCCGCGGCCGCCCCTTCCCACTGTTGTGTGTGACCCGCGCGGTTTATTTGCGCAGCACTTCGCCGCCGTGGCAGACCAGGCTGGCCTTGATGATCTCGTCCTCGCGGTCGATCAGCAGCGCGTCGTCCTTGTCGAAAATGAGCTTCATGAAGTCGAACACGTTGCGCGCGTACAGCGCCGACGCGTCGGCCGCCACCAGCGTCGCCAGGTCCGGCTCGCCGACGATGTAGACGCCGTGCTTGACCACCGTCTTGCCCAGCTCCGAGAGCGGGCAGTTGCCGCCCTGCGAGACGGCCAGGTCGACGATGACCGAGCCCGGTTTCATCGCCTTGACGGTCTCCTCGGAGATCAGGACGGGCGCGGCGCGGCCCGGGATCAGCGCGGTGGTGATGATGATGTCGGCCTGCTTGGCGCGCTCGTGCACCAGTTCGGCCTGGCGGCGCATCCAGTCGGCCGGCATCGAGCGCGCGTAGCCGCCCGAACCCTTGGCGATCTCGCGCTCCTCGTCCGTCAGGAAGGGCACGTCGATGAATTTCGCGCCGAGCGACTCGACCTGCTCCTTCACCGGCGGACGCACGTCGGAGGCCTCGATGACGGCGCCCAGGCGCTTGGCCGTGGCGATCGCCTGCAGGCCGGCCACGCCGACGCCCATGATCAGCACGCGCGCCGCCTTGACGGTGCCGGCCGCCGTCATCAGCATCGGCATGAAGCGCTGGTAGGTGTTGGCCGCCACCAGCACCGCCTTGTAGCCGGCGATGTTGGCCTGCGAGGACAGCACGTCCATCGACTGGGCGCGGGTGATGCGCGGCACCGCTTCGAGGGCGAACGCCGACAGGCCGTGCGCCGCCATCGCCGCCGTGTTGTCGGCGTCGAAGGGGTTGAGCATGCCGATGACGACGCCGCCCGATGTCATCAGGGCCCGCTCGTCGGCGCTAGGGGCGCGCACCTTGAGCACGATCTCGCAAGCGAAGGCGTCGGCGGCGCTGCCGATCTGCGCGCCGGCGGCGAGGTAGGCTTCGTCGATCACGCAGGCCATCACGCCGGCTCCCGCCTGGACGATGACTTGATGTTTGGCCGCGAGCTTCTTGACCGTCTCGGGCGTTGCAGCGACCCGAGTTTCACCGGGCCGCGTTTCGGCCGGTATGCCTATTCTCATGAAATGCCTCCAAAAATTGATAAACTGACTAGAATCTAACACGGAAATCGCTTCATAAAACCTTTTTCAGCCGGCAACTATTAGGGGGCCGCCACTACTTGACAGCGGCACCGCCCTCGACCTAAAAGGGCCGATCGGGCGCGCCGGCCGCCCTCAAACCGGTGTCGGCGGCCGGCGCCGCGCACGCCGCCGAGCGCCGCAACGGCCCCGTCCCGGCGCCGCTGACGCCAAAAACCAACATAAAATGGTTTTTTTGGGCCGATTCCCCGTTCCGCGCGATCAATCGGGCCGCGCCGGCGCCGCCGAGCTTCCGCCCAGCAATAGACCACAGATTTTTAACTGAAACATTGTCATTAATCAAACACGCTGCGAAGCCCTTGCACGACGCGCGGACCGTGCGCCCAGAACAAGATAAAATGTCGGCTCTTTCAAGGATGGAATCATGCCGAGAATCTGGAAACCCTCTGTCACCGTCGCCGCCATCATCGAGCGCGACGGCCTGTTTTTACTGGTCGAAGAAGAAACCAGCGACGGCATCCGGCTAAACCAGCCGGCCGGCCACCTGGACCCGTTTGAATCGCTGGAGCAGGCGGTGATCCGCGAAACGCTGGAGGAAACGGCGCACGATTTCACGCCGACCGCGCTGGTCGGCATGTACATGTCGCGCTACCAGTCGGCGCGCACCGGCCTGGACGTGACGTACTTGCGCTTCACCTTCTGCGGCGAGGTCGGCAAGCTGCACGACCGCCCGCTCGACGAGGGCATCATCCGCACGCTGTGGATGTCGCGCGACGACATGGCGGCCTGCCAGGAGCGCCACCGCAGCCCCTTGATGCTGCAATGCGTCGACGAATACCTGGAGGGGCGGCGCGCGCCGCTGGCGCTGCTGCATACGCACGCCTCCGTCTTCAACGACGGGTAACGAACACTTATTTGGATAAGCAAGATGAGCAAGAAAAAAGTCGTGATCGGTATGTCAGGCGGGGTCGACTCCTCGGTCGCGGCGTGGATGTTGAAGGAGCAGGGCTATGAGGTGATCGGCCTGTTCATGAAAAACTGGGAGGACGACGACGACTCCGAGTTTTGCTCGTCGCGCCAGGACTGGATCGACGCGGCCAGCGTGGCCGACGTGATCGGCGTCGACATCGAGGCGGTCAACTTCTCGGCCGAGTACAAGGACCGCGTGTTCGCCGAGTTCCTGCGCGAGTACCAGGCCGGCCGCACGCCCAACCCGGACGTGCTGTGCAACGCCGAGATCAAGTTCAAGGCCTTCCTCGACCACGCCATGCTGCTGGGCGCCGACCTGATCGCCACCGGCCACTACGCGCGCGTGCGCCAGGCCGGCGAGCGCTTCGAGCTGCTCAAGGCGGTCGACGCCAGCAAGGACCAGAGCTACTTCCTGCACCGCTTGAACCAGGCGCAGTTGTCGAAGACGCTGTTCCCGCTCGGCGAGATCCCGAAAACCGAGGTGCGCCAGCTCGCCGCCAGGCTGGCGCTGCCGAACGCGGCGAAAAAAGATTCGACCGGCATCTGCTTCATCGGCGAGCGGCCGTTCCGCGAATTCCTCAACCGCTACCTGTCGTATAAGCCGGGGCCGATGAAGACGGCCGACGGCACCAGCGTCGGCGAGCACGTCGGCCTGAGCTTTTACACGCTGGGCCAGCGCAAGGGCATCGGCATCGGCGGCGTCAAGTCGTACCAGAACGCCGACGGCAGCAGCGACGCCTGGTACGTGGCGCGCAAGGACATCGCCAACAACACCTTGTACGTGGTGCAGGGCCACGACCATCCGTGGCTGCTGTCGTCGGCGCTGACGGCCGACCAGGCCAGCTGGATCGCCGGCGCGGCGCCGCCGCCGCGCGCGCTGTCGGCCAAGACGCGCTACCGCCAGGCCGACGTCGCCTGCGAGCTCGCGCCCGACGGCGCCGGCGAGTTCGCGCTGCGCTTCAGCGACCCGCAGTGGGCGGTCACGCCGGGCCAGTCGGCGGTGCTGTACGACGGCGACGTCTGCCTGGGCGGCGGCATCATCGCCGGCGCCACCGGCCTGGCCTAACAACCGCGGCGCGCCACCGCGGTCGGGCTCTCGGGCTTGACCCCGGCGTACCGGCCTAGTTCGAGCCGGCGCTGGCGGCCTGCTGCTTGCGCACCATCGCGATGACGGTGTTGCGCACGGTCTTGAGCACCGTGTCGGCGTTGAAGGGCTTGACGATGAAGCCGCTCACGCCGCTGGCGTGGGCCGCCTGCAGCGAGGCGGCGTCGATGCCGGCCGAAACCATGAAGATCAGCGCCTTCGGCCACTGCGCGCGGATGGCGCCGACCACGTTGCTGCCGTCCTCGACCACCTCGCGGGCGATGCAGACGAAGTGCGGGTTGTGCTTGACCATCAGGGCCAGGCCCAGCGCGCTGGTGTGGCCCTGGCCGCAGACGTCGTAGCCGCCGTCGGTTAGGACCGTGTTGAGCAGGCCGCGCGAAATGGCGCTGCTGTCGATGAGAACCGCTTTTAACATCATAAGGAATCCCCAATATCGTTTTTGTGTGGACGCGCCGTCAGTGGTGGTGCCGGTCCCAGGCCAGCATGTTCCACGTCACGCCGAGGCGCACATCGGTTTTCAATTGCACCAATTGGCGAGAAAGATACAGTATATCCCGTTCCTTCCGCAGTCTTTCTCCCAGCGGCCCCTTCAAAATGCCGGCGCCGGCCATCACCGCGTCCAGGTTGCCGTAGGCCTGGAGCAGCCGGGCGCCGGTCTTCTGGCCGACCTTGGACACGCCGGGGATGCTGTCGGTGGCGTCGCCCATCAGCGCCAGCAGGTCCGGCAGCAGCTCGGGCGGCACGCCGAACTTGCGCTCGACCCAGGCGTGGTCGTGCCATTCGCCCTTGAAGTGGTCCCACACCAGCGCGCCGTAGGCGATCAGGCCGTGCAAATCCTTGTCGGTGGTGGCGACGACGGCGTCGCCCCTGCCCTCGTGCAACCAGCGCATGACGGCGGTGCCGATGACGTCGTCGGCCTCGACCTCGGGGATGACGACGACGCGCAGGCCGAAGCCGGCCAGCTTCTCGTAGAACGCCGGCAGCGCCGCGCGCAGCGCGCCCGGCATCGGCGCGCGGCCTTCGCGGTAGCCGGCGTAGAGCGCGTGGCGCCAGGTCGGGCCGCCGAAGTCGAAGGCCGGCAGCACGTGGGTCGGCAGGTGGCCGTTGATCAGGTTCTTGAACGAGGACAGCGCGTGGCGCAGGGCGATGTCGGCCTTTTCGGCCGAATCCGGCTCGGGGCTGGCTTCGTAAACGCGGCGTACAATGTTCAGGCCGTCGATAGCGAGTAGTCTGGCCATACGGTGGGGGCTCGGCGTGGTGAATCGCGCATTTTACCGTATGCCGCTGCCGCGGCGCCGCCCGCCGGCTTACTTCAGCAATTCGTACGGGCCGCCGCGCTCCAGCGCGCGCTGGTAGGCCGGACGCGCGTGGATGCGCTGCAGGTAGGCCATCAGCTTGGGCCGGCTCTCGCCCAGGCCGCCGCGCGCGCCGGCCGCCTCGAGCGGAAAGCTCATCTGGATGTCGGCGGCGGAAAACTCGGCGCCGGCGAACCAGGTCGTCTTGCCCAGTTCCGCTTCCATGTAGTCGAGCTGCTGCTTGATGTTCGGATTGATGAAGCCTTTCTTGACCTTCTGCGCGATGGCGCGGGCCACCGGCTTGACGAAGAACGGCATCGGGCTGCTTTCGACCTTGTCGAACACCAGCTTCATCAACAGCGGCCCCATCGCCGAACCTTCGGCGAAATGCAGCCAGTAGGTCCAGCGCAGGCGCTCCGGCGTGCCGGCGGCCGGCAGCAGGCGGCCGTTGCCGTAGCGCTCGACCAGGTAGTCGACGATCGCGCCGGACTCGGCCACGACCAGGTCGCCGTCGCTGATGACCGGCGACTTGCCGAGCGGGTGGACGGCGCGCAGCGAGGCCGGCGCCAGCATGGTTTTCGGGTCGCGCTCGTAGCGCTTGACCTCGTATTCCAGGCCGAGTTCCTCGAGCAGCCAGAGCACGCGCTGCGAACGCGAATTGTTGAGATGATGGACAACGATCATGGATACTTCCCCGTGTGAGAGTGGATGGCGCGCAGCGCCGACACTGCGAGTATAGAGCAGGCAAGCTGAAGTCGCCGGACGCCGCCTTGCGCCGGGCGCGACGGTGCCGGCGCGCACCATAGCTTCCACGCGGAAACAGCGGTACACTCGGCTGCGGCGTTTCGCCGCCCACCGGAGTGCTTATGCGCCTGTTTTCCGTCCGTTACCTTGCGCTGGCCACCAGCGCCGCCGTGTGCGCGCTGGCGCTGGCCCTGTCCGGCGCCTACTGGCTGGTGCTGCTCAGCGGCGCCCTCACCGCCCTCGGCCTGGCCGATCTGTTGCAGACGCGCCGCGCGCTGCGCCGCAACTACCCGATCCTCGCGCATTTCCGCTTCCTGTTCGAAAGCATCCGCCCGGAGATCCGCCAGTACTTCCTGGAGGACGACACCGAGGCCACGCCGTTCTCGCGCAACCAGCGCAGCATCGTCTACCAGCGCGCCAAGGTCGAAACCGACAAGCGCCCCTTCGGCACCCAGCTCGACGTCTACCAGGCCGGCTACGAATGGATCAACCACTCGATCGCGCCGGCCGCCGTGGCCGACCACAACTTCCGCGTCGACATCGGCACCCACCCCGACTGCCCGCGCGCCCAGCCTTACTCGGCCAGCGTCTTCAACATCTCGGCGATGAGCTTTGGCGCGCTGTCGGCCAACGCCATCCTGGCGCTCAACGGCGGCGCCCGCGTCGGCGGCTTCATGCACGACACCGGCGAGGGCAGCATCAGCGCCTACCACCGCCGCAACAGCGGCGACCTGGTATGGGAAATCGGCTCGGGCTACTTCGGCTGCCGCAACCCGGACGGCAGTTTTTCCGAGGCCCACTTCATCGCCAACGCCTGCACGGCGCAGGTCAAGATGATCGAGCTGAAACTGTCGCAGGGCGCCAAGCCGGGCCACGGCGGCGTGCTGCCCGGCCCCAAGGTGACGATCGAGATCGCCACCACCCGCGGCGTCATGGCCGGCGTCGACTGCGTCTCGCCGGCGCGCCACGCCGAGTTCTCGACGCCGCTGGAAATGCTGGCCTTCATCGAGCGCCTGCGCAATCTGTCCGGCGGCAAGCCGACCGGCTTCAAGCTGGCCATCGGCCACCCGTGGGAGTTTTTCGGCATCGTCAAGGCCATGCTGGCGACCGGCATCGTGCCCGACTTCATCGTCGTCGACGGCGGCGAGGGCGGCACCGGCGCGGCGCCGGTCGAATTCACCGACCACGTCGGCACGCCGCTGCAAGAGGCGCTGCTGCTGGTGCACAACACCCTGGTCGGCGCCGGCCTGCGCGACAAGATCAAGATCGGCGCCTCCGGCAAGATCATCACCGCCTTCGACATCGCCCGCACGCTGGCGCTGGGGGCGGACTGGTGCAACTCGGCGCGCGGTTTCATGTTCGCGCTCGGCTGCATCCAGTCGCAGAACTGCCACACCGACCGCTGCCCGACCGGCGTGGCGACCCAGGACCGGCTGCGCCAGCGCGCGCTGGTGGTGCCCGACAAGACCGCCCGCGTCGCGCACTTCCACCAGAACACCCTGAAGGCGCTGGCCGAGCTGATCGCCGCCGCCGGCCTAAGCCACCCGTCGCAGCTCAAGCCGCACCACCTGGTGCGGCGCATCTCGCCGAACCAGGTCAAGCTGGCCTCGGCCCTGCTGCCCTACCTGGAGCCGGGCGAGCTGCTCGACCCCGGCCAGCTGGCGCAGTTGCCGCCGGTGTTCGGCCTGTACTGGCCGATCGCCCAGGCCGAGTCGTTCCACCCGCTGACGTAAAAAAAGCGCCCGGACTGAATCAACGGGCGCTGGGTCGGGCCTGGCCGCGCCGGAACGGGCGGCGGCGGCAACCGGCTTACTCGGTGATATGCATGTCGAAGCGCGCCTTGTTGGAGAACTCGCAGGTGCCCGCGCCCATCGTCGCGCTGCTCATCGTATAGTCGCACTTGATGTAGCCGCCGCGGTTGCCGGCGGCGTTGGCGTTGCCCTTGGCCGAATTCTGCGCCCGGGTGGCTTCGCCCGAATAGGTTTCGTTGCCCGCCATCAGCGTGAACACGCCGTGGCCGCGTTCCGGCCGGCTGATGGTGCCGCTCAGGCGCCCGATCGAGGAAGCCTGGTCGTTGGTCGGATACAGGCGCGCGGTCAGCACCGGCAGTTGCACCGGCGCCGGGACGTAGGCGACGGCGGCTGGCGCCGGCTGCGCCTGCGGAGTCTGGTTAATGGGCACGACATAACAAGCACTCAGGGAGGCGCCCAGCGCGGCGATCAGTGCAAGCTTCTTGAAGTCAACCATTGTGTTTTTCCTTTTAATTAAACGTCACGACAAATTATCGACATCCCCGCAGCGGCGCCCAGCGCCCGATTGCAAAGATAGAAGATTATTGAATTCTAAACATATTACCATTTCGCGCCGCACGCTTGTTCAGGTGCAAGTGTGAGCGCCGTCAACCGCGGGCGGCGCCGAGGGGTGGCGGCGGCGCTCAGCGGCCCGACTGCACGCGCAGCTTGATGACGCGGTGCTTGCCCGGCGCTTCCAGCGGCGGCGCCGGCGCGGCGCCGTCGCCGCAGGAGCCGCAGCTGGCGCAGCCGTCGCCGCAGCTGTCGGCGGTCTTCAACAGCGCCGCCATGCGCGCCTGGTCGGCGCCGCAGCGCGTCAGCAGGTGGACGATGCGCCGGCGCGCGGCGGCCGGCAGGTATTTGCCGGCCGCGTGCAGCGCGGCGGCGGCGACGATGCAACAGACGATCGCTTCTTGCCACATATTAGGCTCCGGTGAAGAACAGGGCGGCGCGGTAGGTCAGGAACGAGGCGCCGTAGGCCAGCGCGAACATGTAGCCGGCCATCAGCAAGGGGTAGCGCCAGCTGTTGGTTTCGCGCTTGACCACGCTGAGCGTGGACAGGCACTGCGGCGCGAACACATACCAGGCCAGCAGCGACAGCGCGGTCGCCATCGACCAGGTCTGGGCGATCAGCGGCTCCAGCGAGGTGGCCAGCGCGTCGCCGGTCTGCGACAGCGCGTAGACGGTGCCGAGGGCGCCGACGGCCACTTCGCGCGCGGCCATGCCCGGCACCAGCGCGATGCAAATCTGCCAGTTGAAGCCGATCGGCGCGAACACCACTTCCAGCGCGCGGCCCAGCAGGCCGGCCAGGCTGTAATAGATGGGCGGATGGGTGGCGCCGTCGGGCGCGCCGGGGAAGCTGCTGAGGAACCACAGCAGTATCATCAAGGTCAGGATAATGGTGCCGACCCGCGTCAGGAAGATCTTGGCGCGCTCCCACAGGCCGACGGCCAGGTTGCGCAGGTGCGGCCAGTGGTAGCTGGGCAGCTCCAGCATTAGCGGATGCTGGCGGCCGCCGCCCATGAAGCGCTTCATCACCCAGGCCACCGCCATCGCCGCGGCAATGCCGGCGAAGTACAGCACGAACAGCACCACCCCCTGCAGGCTGAGGAAGCCGGCCAGCTCGCGCTCGGGGATGAAGGCGGCGATGATCAGCGCGTACACCGGCAGGCGCGCCGAGCACGTCATCAACGGCGCGATCATGATCGTCACCAGGCGGTCGCGCGGGTTCTGGATGGTGCGCGCGGCCATCACGCCGGGGATCGCGCAGGCAAAGCTCGACAGCAGCGGAATGAAGGCGCGCCCGGACAGGCCGACCCCGCCCATCAGCCGGTCCAGCAGGAAGGCGGCGCGCGGCAGGTAGCCGCAATCCTCGAGCACCAGGATGAAGAAGAACAGGATCAAAATCTGCGGCAGGAACACCAGCACGCTGCCGACGCCGCCCAGCACGCCCTCCACCAGCAGGCTGCGCAGCACGCCCTCGGACATGTGCGCGGCCAGTTGCGCGCCCAGGCCCTCGACGCCGGCGGTGATCATTTCCATCGGCGTCGCCGCCCACGTGAAGACGGCCTGGAACACCAGGAACATCAGCAGCGCCAGGATGACCGGCCCCAGCACCGGGTGCAGCACGACGTCGTCGATTTTCTCGCTCAGGTTGCCGGTGTCGCGCGTGTCGTTGCTGACCACGGCCAGGATGCGCCGCACCTCGCGCTGGGTTTCCTCGACCGTCACGGCGTCGATCGCCGACAGCGCCTTGGCGGGCGCGTTCGGCAGCGGCAGCATCGCGTCGAGCGCGCGCAGCAGCGACTTCTCGCCGCCGCCCTGCACCGCCACGGTCTCGACGACCGTCATGCCGAGTTCCTGCGCCAGCTTGTCGGCGTCGATGACGATGCCGCGCTTCTTGGCCACGTCGACCATGTTCAGCGCCAGCAGCATCGGCAGGCCAAGCCGCTTGATCTCCAGCACCAGGCGCAGGTTCAGGCGCAAATTGGTGGCGTCGACGACGCAGACGATCGCCTCGGGCGCGCGCTCGCCGGCGCGCAGGCCGGCGACGACGTCGCGGGTGATGGCCTCGTCCGGCGTGGTGGCCGACAGGCTGTAGGCGCCCGGCAGGTCGAGCACGCTGAAGGCGCGCCCGGCCGGCGAGATGAAACTACCCTGCTTGCGCTCGATCGTCACGCCGGCGTAGTTGGCCACCTTCTGGCGCGAGCCGGTCAGGCGGTTGAACAGCGCGGTCTTGCCGCAGTTGGGATTGCCCAACAGCGCGATCAGCGGCATCCGCGCCGCCGCCTGCAGCGTTTTGTCGATGGCGCCCATGCTTATTCCGGTTGAATCGAGATACAGGCCGCCTCGAAGCGGCGCAGCGCGAAGGTGGCGTTGCCAACCTTGACGGCGAGCGGGTCGCCGCCCGGCATGCCGCGTTTCAGCATGCGGATGCGCTCGCCCGGCACGAAGCCCAGTTCCATCAGCCGGCGCGCCAGGTCGACGCCGTCGTCGAGCTGGCCCGGCGCGGTCGGCGCGACGTGGATCACGGTGCCGCTCTTGCCGGCCGCTAAGGCATCGAGGGTGGTCAGGGTCGGCGCGAGGGTCATGGGCGAAGCTTCCATTAAGTGGATAGAGGGCGCACCCATGGCCTGCCGCGGCAAAACCGGCAGACGGGAACATCTGGAGCGAACTGTGGCTATTATAAACGGTAATGCGAATTGTTTCTATTTGCGGACCGCCGCGCCCAGGGCGATTGCATGAAGGCGGAGCCGAGGCGATGAGCACAGCTTGTAGGTATCGCTTGTAAACTCTTTGAAAAAGGCGTTTACTCTCGATATTT
>NZ_JBJXIB010000009.1:0-70376 GCF_046115965.1 Janthinobacterium sp. CG_23.3
CCGCCCTTGACCCCGCCGATACCGAAACAAGGGATAGGATAAATTTGCGAAAAACCAGTTGACTTGGAATTCATCATAGAAGGTCGGGTTAACCCGCCAGGGCGTAACCCGACTGGCGTCGGCGGCGGCCCGGCGTCGGATTACGCTGCCTCGGCGGCCCCCGCATCCGACCTACGAAAGCTTAACCAGTCATGAGGGCGGCAGCGCAGTCGTCGAACACGCGCAGCAGATGGTCGACGTCGGCGGCGCGCGTGTCCGGGCACACCAGCAGCATATTGTGGAAGGGCGTGATCAGGATGCCGCGGTTGAGCAGGTACAGGTGGATGATCTGTTCCAGCTCGCCGTCCAGGATGGCCGCCGCTTCGCTGCCGTTGGCCGGCGCGGCGGCGGCGAATTGGAACTCGGTGCGGGCGCCAACCTGGGTTACGCACCACGGCAACCGGCGCCGCGCGATCACCGCGCGCAGGCCCGCCGCCAGTTGGCCGGCCAGCGCGAACATGCTGGCGTAGGCCGCCTCGCTCATCACCTCGTCCAAATTGGCGCGCATCGCCGCCAGCGCGAACATATTCGCCGTCAACGTGGTGCCGATGCCGGAATGGCCGGGCGGCGCCGAGCGTTTGGCCCGCTCGACCCGGCCGGCCAGCTCGCGCGTGAAGCCGTAGGCGGCGCACGGCACGCCGCCGCCGATCGGCTTGCCCAGCACCAGCGCGTCCGGCTCGATGCCGTGCGCGCGCGCGTAACCGCCCGGGCCGCTGCTGATGGTGTGGGTCTCGTCGATCACCAGCAAGGTGCCGTGGCGGCGCAGGATCCGCTGCGCCGCTTCCCAGTAGCCGGGCCGCGGCAGCACCATGCCGATGTTGGTCATCACCGGTTCGGCCAGCACGCAGGCGACGGCGCCGTCGGCCAGCGCCGCCTCCAGCGCGGCGAGGTCGTTGAACTCGACCACGCGGGTGTGCGCGGTCAAGTCGTGCACCTGGCCCAGCAGGCTGTCGCGCTGGGTGGCGACGCCGTCGACCAGGTCGACGAAGACGTCGTCGACGGTGCCGTGGTAGCAGCCGTTGAAGACCAGGATCTTGGCGCGGCCGGTGGCGGCGCGCAGCCAGCGCAGCACGAAGCGGTTGGCGTCCGAGGCCGACAGCGCGAACTGCCAGAACGGCAGCGCGAAGCGGCGCGCCAGCTCGGCGGCGACCCACACCGCGTCCTCCGACGGCAGCATGGCGGTGTAGCCGCGCGCGGCCTGGCGCGCGATCGCCCGCGCCACCGGCGCCGGCGCATGGCCGAACATGGCGCCGGTGTCGCCGAGGCAGAAGTCGGCGTATGCGTGGCCGTCGGCGTCGCTGAAGCGCGCGCCGCTGGCCTCGTCCACCGTCAACGCGAACGGCGTCGACCAGTCGCGCATCCAGTGCATCGGCACGCCGAATAGCATGTGCTCGGCGGCGCGCGCGGCCAGCGCCCGCGAAGCCGGGTTGTTCCGCTCGAAAAAGGCCCGTTCGGCGCCGGCCAGCGCCAGCGCGCGCTCCCAGTTCACTCCGTGTCGCAGCGTCATGCGCCCTCCAAATGCAGTCGAATAGATTGTGCGGGCCGCCGGCTCGCCGTCAACCGGGGGCGTCCCCCGGGGTCAGACCCCCAGGGGCTGGCCCCGGCTCCACGCCGCGGTCTTTTTCCGGCGTCGCCGGCGCTCACACCAGCAACATCAGATGCTCGCGCTCCCACGAACTGATGACCCGGCTGTAGGTGGCGAACTCCAGCTCTTTGACCTCGCAGAAGGCGCGCACGAACAGTTCGCCGAGGATGTCGCTGAGCGGCCCGCACTGGCGCATGCGCGAGATCGCGTCCTCCAGGTTGCGCGGCAGTTCGTCGTGCACGTGTTCGGCGCTGTCGGCGGTCGGCGCCGACGGCGTCAGGTCCTCGATCATGCCGAGGTAGCCGCAGGCCAGCGTGGCCGCCATCGCCAGGTAGGGGTTGACGTCGACGCCCGGCACGCGGTTTTCGACGCGGCGGTTGGCCGGCGTCGAATTCGGGATGCGCAGGCCGCAGGTGCGGTTGTCGTAGCCCCAGCGCACGTTGGTCGGCGCCGACATGAAGCGCGACAGGCGGCGGTAGGAGTTGACGTGCGGCGCCAGCAGCAGGGTCGCCGCCGGCAGGTATTTTTCCAGCCCGGCCAGGTAGTTGAAGAACAACGGGCTGGCGCTGCCGTCGCGGCGGCTGAAGATGTTCTCGCCGCTGCCGCTGTCGAGCAGGCTCTGGTGGATGTGCATCGCGCTGCCCGGCTCGGCCTCCATCGGTTTCGCCATGAAGGTGGCGAAGATGCCGTGCCGCAGCGCCGTCTCGCGCACCGCGCGCTTGAACAGGAACACGCGGTCGGCCAGTTCCAGCGCGTCGCCGTGGCTGAAGTTGATTTCCATCTGGCCGGCGCCGGCCTCGTGGATCAGGGTTTCGACGCCGAGCTGGTGCAGCTTGCAAAACGTCGTCAGTTCGAGGAAAAATGGGTCGAAGTCATTGACCGCGTCGATCGAGTACGACTGCCGGCCCGACTCCGGTTTGCCGCTGCGCCCCAGCGGCGGCGACAGCGGCTCGTGCGGATTGCTGTTGCGCGCCACCAGGTAGAACTCCATTTCGGGCGCCACCACCGGCTGCCAGCCGCGTTCGGCGTACAGCTTCAGGACCCGCCGCAGCACCGCCCGCGGCGACAGGCCGACCGGATTGCCCTCGAAATCCTGGCAGTCGTGGATCACCAGCGCGACCGACTCCGCCGCCCAAGGCACCACCCGGATGGTGGCCAGGTCGGGCACGCAGATCATGTCGGGGTCGGTGGCGCCGACGTAGGGCAGATTGTTCGGCTGCTCGCCGTTGACGGTGTTGAGCAAGACGCTCTTGGGCAGGCGCATCTCGCCCTCGCTGAGGAACAGGTCCTTCGGCAGGATCTTGCCGCGGGCGATGCCGGTCATGTCGGCGATCACGCACTCGACCTCGTGGATGTTGTGCTCGCGCAGGAACTCGCGCATGGCCTGGGTCATCTCGTCTCTCCTTAAAAGCGCTCGAGGTAGCGCGCGGTTTCCCAGGCGCTGACCTGCTGGCTGTATTCGATCCACTCGGCGCTTTTCAGCGCCACGTATTCGTCGACGAAGGCCTGGCCCAGCGCGGCCGCCAGCACCGCGTCGCGGCGCAGTGCCTCGGCCGCGACGCCGAGGTTCTGCGGCAGGATCGCCAGCCCCAGTTCGGCGCGCTCGGCGTCCGTCATTTCGTACACGTCGCGGTTCACCGGCCGGCCCGGGTCGAGCGCGCGCTCGACGCCGTCCAGCCCGGCCGCGATCACGCCGGCCAACGCCAGGTAGGGGTTGGCGGCGCTGTCCGGCAGGCGCCACTCGATGCGCTTGTAGACCACCCGCGCCACCGTGGTGCGGTTGTTGTCGCCGTAGCCGATGAAGGCCGGCGCCCAGCTGGTGCCGGACAGCGACTGGCCGCACATCAGGCGCTTGTACGAATTGACGGTGGGCGCGCACAGGGCGGCCAGCGCCGGCGCGTGGTGCAGCAGGCCCGCCATGAAATGGTAGGCGGTCTGCGACAATCCCAGCTTATTCGCGTCGCTGTCGCTGGCGAACACCGGCCGGCCCGCCTGGTCCGCCAGCGACAGGTGGAAATGCAGGCCGCTGCCGGGGCGGTCGGCGAAGGGCTTGGGCATCATCGAGAAGAGCATGCCCTCCTCCTCGGCGATGTGGTGCGCCGCCATCTTGAAGAGCATGAAATTGTCGGCCGCCTTGAGCGCGTCGGCGTAGTGGTAGTTGAGCTCGAACTGGCCGCTGGCGTCCTCGTGGTCGATCTGGAACACCTGCAGGCCGCAGGCGTCCAGCGAGGCGGTCAGTTTTTCCAGGAAGCCGCGCCGGCGCAGCAGGCTCTTGCTGTCGTAGGACGGCTTTTCCAGCTTGTCGCCGGGTTCGGCGTCGGCGCCGCCGGCGCCCTTTTGCAGTAGGAAGAATTCCGGTTCCAGGCCGGCGTTCAGGGTCCAGCCGCGCTCGGCCAGGCGCGCCACCTGCTTGCGCAGGATCTGCCGCGGGCACACCTCGAACGGCGCGCCGGCGACGTGGCCGTCCAGCGCCACCCGCGCGTAACCGGGCAGCCACGGCATCGCCTGCAGCGTGGCCAGGTCGGCGCGGCCGTAATATTCGGAGCGCACGCCGGTGCGCGGCAGACCCGTGCCCCAGATCGACGGCCCGGAAAAGCCGGCGCCCGGGTGGACGATGTCGGCCAGGTGCGCCAGCGGGATCAGCTTGCCCTTGGCGGCGCCGTGGATGTCGGTGAATTGGGCGAAGACGAATTTGACGCCGCTGGCGGCGAGGCTGGCCTGGTACTGGGCTATTTCTGATTCCGCTGTGCTCATGGTCTCGTCTTTTAAAAGCGGGGCGCTGGATGCATTAAAACCTGGGGTCAACCCTGATGGCGTTAAGTGAGCGCGATTGTCGCAGGTCGGGTTAGCCACGCCGTGTAACGGGGATGGGCTAACCCGACCTACGACACGCTAACTTAATGCTAACCGATCTGTATCCAGGTGGTTTTCAGCTCGGTGTATTTGTCGAAGGCGTGCAGCGACTTGTCGCGGCCGTTGCCGGACTGCTTGTAGCCGCCGAACGGTACGGTGATGTCGTCGCCGTCGTACTGGTTGACGTGCACGGTGCCGGCGCGCAGCGCCCGCGCGGTCTGGATCGCCTTGCTGATGTTGGCGGTCCATACCGCCGCCTGCAAGCCGAACGGGCTGGCGTTGGCCTGCTTGACGGCGTCGTTGATGTCGCTGAAGCTGAGCACCGACAGCACCGGTCCGAAGATCTCTTCGCGGGCGATGCTCATGCCGCTGTCGACCTTGTCGAACAGCGTCGGCTGCACGTAGTAGCCGCCGCTGTCGCCGCGCACCTGTTCGCCGCCCCACAGCAGGGCGGCGCCGGCCGCCTTGCCGGCGTCGATGTAACCCATCACCGTTTTCAGCTGCGTCGCGTCGACGATGGCGCCCATCACGGTGGCCTCGTCGAGCGGGTCGCCCGGCTGGAAGCTCGGCATCATCGCCAAAGCCTTCTCCAGGAAGCGCTCCTTGATCGACTCTTCCACGAACAGCCGCGACGGCGCGTTGCAGCTCTCGCCCTGGTTGAAGTAGATCGAGCCGATGGCCGCCTGCACGGCGGCGTCGAGGTCGGGGCAGTCGGCGCAGACGATGTTGGCCGATTTGCCGCCCAACTCGGTCCAGGCGCGCTTCAGGTTCGACTGGCCGGCCATCTGCATGATCAGCTTGCCGGTGCGGGTCGAGCCGGTGAAGCCGATGCAGTCGATGTCCATGTGCAGCGCCAGCGCCGAACCGGCCTCGTGGCCGTAGCCCGGCACGACGTTGAAGACGCCCGGCGGCAGGCCCGCCTCCAGGCCGATTTCGGCCAGCCGCAGCGCCGTCAGCGGCGACTTCTCGGACGGTTTCAGGATCACGCTGTTGCCGGCGGCGAGCGCCGGCGCGATCTTCCACGCCGCCATGATCATCGGATAGTTCCACGGCACGATGGCGGCCACCACACCGACCGGTTCGCGGGTGATCAGGGCCAGGCTGTTGGCGGCGGTCGGCGCGATTTCATCGTAGATCTTGTCGATCGCCTCGCCGTACCAGCGCAGACAGTTGGCGGTGGCGCCGACGTCGACGCTCTGGCTGTATTTGATCGGCTTGCCCATGTCCAGCGTTTCCAATAGCGCCAGCTCGGCCCCGTATTGCTGCACCAGGTCGGCGAACTTGATCAGTACGCGCTTGCGCTGGGCCGGCGACTTGCCGGCCCAGCGGCGGTCGTCGAAGGCGGCGCGCGCCGCCGCCACGGCGGCGTCGACGTCGGCACTGTCGCAGCGCGCCACCGGCCCCAGGTTGCGCCCGTCGACCGGCGACAGGTCGTCGAAGCGCTGTTCCGATTTGGCCCACACGCGCTGGCCGTCGATGAAGGCGCGGCCGTCGATTTGCAGGGCGCTGGCGCGCTCATGCCACAGTGTTGTTGTCATGCTGACTCCCCAATAAAATCAAAAACTCACCACGGTCGAGACGCCCACCACGTGGTTGTCGCGGCGGTACTGCTCGTCCGAGGTCTTGAACACGTTGCCGCTGGAACGGTCGTAGCGGTATTCGCCCTTCAGGCTCACGCCCGGCATCAGCGCGTAGTTCAGGCCCAGCGACAGCGCGTAGCGGTTGCTGCCCTCGCTCGGGTCGGCCAGCACCCAGCCGGTGCCGTCGAACACCATGCCGGAGCCGAAGCCGTTGCGCCCGTCCGGGCAGTTGGCCTCGTCGTCGGGGCCGCCGTTGAGGATGCGGCACATGCCGTTGACGCTGTCGCCGGAACCGTAGGTCGAGCCGAACAGGCCGCCGCCGTTGCGCTTGTTGTTAATGTAGTCGAAACGGGCGATGGTTTCCAGCCGCGGCGTGACCTTGAACGAGGCCAGCGTCGACAGGCCCCACCATTTTTGCTTGTCGGCGCTATAGCCGTTCGACGCGGTCGCGCCCTGGCGGCCGTACGACAACTGGCCCTGCACATTCCAGTCGCCGCGGGTGAAGTAGCCGTCCACTTCCAGCAGGTCGAGGCGGCCGAACTGGGCCTTGTCGTCGAAGCCGGAATGGATGCCGGCGAAGCCGAAGCCGTTGTATTCGCCCTTGGCGTAGTCGACCCGGTAGAACAGCCCCGGCGCCTGTTGCTTGGCGGTGTTGACGCGGGCCAGGTTCAGATTCCCCAGCATGATCTTCGACAGCCACTTTCCGCGCGACAGTTCGACACCGGCGCCGGTGTAGAAGTTCGCCGCCGAGAAGTCGAACAGCAGGTTGTGCGTGATCAGCTTGTTCTGCGTCGACGGGATGTACTCGTAGCCGGCCCAGTCCGGGATTTGCCCGGCGATCAGGCGCGTGCTCAGGTCGCCCAGCGGGATCGACACCGACGCTTCGTGCACCAGGTTGCCGAAGTTGTAGCCGGCGCCGGCGCTCTTGCTCGGCATCAGCGTCATCTTGAACTTGGTGCCGCCCTCGAGTTCCTTCTCGACGTTCAGCATGCCGCTGCCGAAGAAGGTGTTGTCGTAGCTGAAGGCCTCGCCGGAGCCGTTGATGCTGCTGTTATTGTTGAGGAAAACGAAGCTCGACGTGCGCGCGTTGCGGTTGTAGATATAGGTCGGGTCGACGTAGCCGGAAATTTTCAAGCCCTTCAAGCCGCTGGCCTCGGTGGCGTCCTCGATCGCCTCGGTCTTGATGCGGATGCGGTTGAACTCGGCCACGTCGACCGACTCGCCGCCGGCGTTGCCGGCCTTGGCCGCCGCTGTCGCCTGCACCGCCTCGGTGCTGGCGGCGGCCGCCACCGTGTTGGCCTGCTGCGCCTGGGCGCCGACCTTTTCGATCATCGCCTCGAGCTTCTTGACGTGGGTTTTCAACGCCTCCAGTTCGGCCTTCAGTTCCTTGGTGCTTTGCGCCATGGCCACGGCCGGGTAGGCGATGGCGACGGCGACCACGATTTTCTTCAGCAAGTGCATGGTGACTCCCTCTTATTTTCGTTGTTGTAGACGACTACTCGGTATCCGCCTTGAAGGCGGCGGAAATCTGCTTCTGGCGCAGCCGCTCGGCGCGCGCCAGCATCAAACTGGAAACGATGACGGCGATCGTCACCACCAAAATGGTCAGCGCGGCGACCGCGTTCACGCGCGGGTCCAGCCCCAGCCGGGCGCGCGAGAAAATCACGATCGGCATGGTCGACGAACCCGGCCCGGACAGGAAGGCCGACAGCACCACGTCGTCGAGCGACAGGGTGAACGTCAGCAGCCAGGCCGAGGCCAGCGCCTGCGTGATATTCGGCAGCGTCACCAGGAAAAACACCTGGTGCGGGCGGCAGCCCAGGTCCATCGCCGCCTCTTCCAGCGACTTGTTCATCTCCTGCAGGCGCGACTGCACCACCACGGCGGCGTAGGCCATGCCCAGCAGGGTGTGGCCGATCCAGATGGTGAACATGCCGCGCTCGGGAAAGCCGAACATCTTCTGCACCGACACCAGCATCAGCAGCAGCGACAGGCCGATGATCACCTCCGGCATCACCAGCGGCGCGCTGACCATGCCGGAGAACAGGGTGCGGCCGCGGAAGCGCTGGTAGCGGTTCAGCGCGAACGCGGCGAAGGTGCCCAGCACCACCGACGAGGTGGCCGCCAGCAGCGCGATCTTCAGCGACAGCGCGAAGCCGGCGATGATCTGGGTGTCGCTCATCAACTCGCTGTACCAGCGCGTCGAAAAGCCGCTCCAGACCATGTCCTGGCGCGAGCTGTTGAAGGAAAACACGATCAGCACGACGATCGGCAGGTACAGGAACAGGTAGCCGAGCGAGAGCCAGCCGCGGCCGAACCAGCGCTGGAGGAAAGTGGAACCGTTCATGCGCGCGCCTCTTGGTCTGCCTGGTACTTGTTGAAAATCGCCATCGGCACCAGGATCAGCAGGATCACCACCACCGTCACCGACGACGCCATCGGCCAGTCGTTATTGGTAAAGAACTCGTCCCACAGCACCTTGCCGATCATCAGCGTCTCGGGGCCGCCGAGCAGCTCGGGGATGACGTACTCGCCGACGGCCGGAATGAACACCAGCATGGCGCCGGCGATGATGCCGGACTTCGACAGCGGCACCGTGATGCGCCAGAAGGTTTGCAGCGGCGTCGCGCCGAGGTCGGCGGCCGCTTCCAGGAAGCGCACGTCCATCTTCACCAGGTTGGCGTACAGCGGCAGGATCATGAACGGCAGGTAGGCGTAGACCATGCCGATCAGCAGCGAGAACGGGGTGTTCATCATGTGCAGCGGCTGGGCGATCAGGCCGAGCGACAGCAGCAGCTCGTTGACGATGCCGTGGTTGGCCAGGATGCCCTTCCACGCGTAGATGCGCAGCAGGAACGAGGTCCAGAACGGCAGCATCACCAGCATCATCAGCACCGGCCGCACGGTCGGCTTGGAACGCGCCATGAAGTAGGCGAACGGGTAGCCGATGAACAGGCACAGCGCGGTGGTGATGGCGGCGTACTTGAGCGAACTCAGATAGGTCAGCACATACAGGTCGTCCTCGGCGATGAAGAAGTAGTTCGACAGCTTGACCTTGACGACGACGACGCCCTCGACGAAGGCGAGCAGGCTGCCGAAGGGGTTGCCGGCGCCGTCGACCTCGGCAAAGCTCAGGCGCAGCACGATCAGGAACGGCACCAGGAAGGCGCCGGCCAGCCACAGGAAGGGCACGCCGATGACGAAGTTGCGGCCGGTGGCCCAGCGCAGCGTCAACAGGGCGCGCAGCGATTGCAGGAGTTTGTCCATGGCGGCCTCAGCGGGTCAGCACGACGATGTCGGCGCCGTCCCACCAGACGTGCACGCGTTGCTCGCGCTCCAGCCGGGTGCTCTGGTGGCGGGCGGCGTTGGTGCGCGTGACCTTCAACTCCATGCCGCCGTCCAGGCGCACGCGGTAGTGGGTCTCGTTGCCGAAATAGGCGATCGCCGCAATGACGCCCTGGGCGCTGTTGTAGTCGTGCTCGGCGACCGAGGCGCGCTGCTGCGGCGACGGCGGCTCGACCTGCAGGCCGATCTTCTCCGGCCGCACCGCCACCGACACCGCCATGCCCATGGTGCCGGTGATGCCGTGGTTGACGTAGTGCGCCACCTCCTGCGTGGCGATCACCACGTGGTCCGGCTCGTCCACCGTGATGCGGCCCTCGAACATGTTGACGCTGCCGATGAAGTCGGCCACGAAGCGGCAGTTCGGCGTCTCGTAAATCTCGCCCGGCGCGCCCACCTGCAGGATGCGGCCCTCGCTCATGACGGCGATGCGGGTGGCCATGCTCATCGCCTCGTCCTGGTCGTGGGTGACCATGACACAGGTCACGCCGACCTGTTCGATGATGTTGACCAGCTCGATCTGGGTGCGCTCGCGCAGCTTCTTGTCGAGCGCGCCGAGCGGCTCGTCGAGCAGCAGCAACTGCGGCCGCTTGGCCAGGCTGCGCGCCAGCGCCACGCGCTGCTGCTGGCCGCCGGACAACTGGTGCGGCTTGCGCTTGCCGTAGCTCGACAGCTGCACCTGCGCCAGCATCTTCTCGACCCGGCTGGCCACCTCGTCCGCCGGCAAGCCGTCGCGGCGCAGGCCGAAGGCGACGTTGTCCCACACCGTCAGGTGCGGGAACAGCGCGTAGGACTGGAACATCATATTGATCGGGCGCTGGTACGGCGGCACGTTGCCGATGTCCTGGCCGGCCAGCGTAATCGAGCCGGCGGTCGGCGTTTCGAAGCCGGCCAGCATGCGCAGCAGCGTCGACTTGCCGCAGCCGGAGCTGCCCAGCAGCGCGAAGATTTCGCCCTTGTTGATGCCGACGGAGATATCGTCGACGGCGCGCACGCCGTCGAATTCCTTCACCAGGTTGCGGATAAGCAGGAAGGGCGGACTGGCATCGCTGGTCGATGCGGCGGGTGGTGCAAGCGTCATGATGGGAGCAGTAAAAAAATAGTCGGATGGTCGGTGAAACGGGCATGCAGCGGCCACTCCCGGCCGCGCTGGGCGGGCGGGAGGGCCAACGGCATGCTTACAGTCCGGTCTTGAACTTGGTGTAGACGCGCGTCATCGTGCGGCGGATGTCGGCGTTGAGCGGCTCCGGCACGATCATCTTCTTCTTGTCCTCGTCGCTGAGGAAAATGGTCTTGTTCTCGGCCAGGTCCTTCTTGACGAACTTGATCGCGGCGGCGTTCGGGTTGGTGTAGAAGACCTTGTTGGTCAGGCTGGCGTGCACTTCCGGGCGCATGATGTAGTTGATCCACAGGTGCGCGTTGTTCGGGTGCGGCGCGTCGACCGGGATCGCCATCGTGTCGAAGATCAGCGCGGCGCCGGTCTTCGGAATCAGCGCCTGGATGGTGTTGCCGTTCTTGGCGTCGAGGGCGCGCTGGCGCGCGATGTTGATGTCGCCCGACCAGCCCAGCGACATGCAGACGGCGCCGTTGGCCAGGTCGTTGATATAGCCCGATGAGCTGAACAGCGTGACGTAGGGGCGCACGCTTTGCAGCAGGCGGCCGGCTTCCTGGTAGTCGGAGCTGACCTTCGAGTAGGCCGGCTTGCCGAGGTAGAGCAGCGCCGGCGGCAGTACTTCGGACGGCGAGTCGAGCACCGAGACGCCGCAGGACTTCAGCTTGGAGATGTATTTGGGGTCGAAGAACAGGTCCCAGGCGTTGTCCGGCATCGGCATGCTTCCCAGCGCGGCCTTGACCTTGTCGACGTTGATGCCCAGCGTGGTGTAGCCCCACAACCACGTCACCAGGTGCTTGTTGCCCGGGTCCAGCTTGGCGATTTGGCCCTGCAGGGCAGGATCCATATTGGCCAGGTTGGGCAGCTTGCCCTTGTCGAGTTCGCGCAGCAGGCCGCCGTCGATTTGCAGGCGCGCCCAGTGCGCGGTCGGCACCACGATGTCGTAGCCGGTCTTGCCGGCGACCAGCTTGGCGTGCAGCACTTCATTGCTGTCGAACACGTCGTAGCGCACCTTGATGCCGGTTTCCTTCTCGAAATTCTTGATCGTGTCTTCGGCGATATAGTCCGACCAGTTATAAATATTCAGAACCTTTTCTTCCTCGGCCATGGCGGGGGAGGCGAACGCCGCCGCGACGGCCGCCGCGGCCAACGCCCTGGTGACGCCGTATGCGATGCGTTTCTTCAACTGTAAAGCCGGATTTGCAACCATTTTTTTTGTCCCCTATCGAATCAGAGTGGTTTGACTACCTGTATTCATCACGCTTTTTATACGGTTTTATACGGCCCCGCCGCACGCCCGTCAAGCAGGCCTTGGCTTTTCTACATCTTTGTCCCGCAAAGCGTCTCGTCGGTCGGATGCGGGGGCCGCCGAGGCAAGCGTCATCCGACGCCGCGTCGCTGCCGACGCCAGTCGGGTTTGCCACGTCGCGTAACAGCGGAGGGCCAACCCGACCTGCAAAACCCGGCATCCCAACTTTATCACTTAGCAATATTTATTCCACCCAGCCGCGCCCCTTGACGTCGGCGTGGGTCGCGTCCAGGCAGGTGCGGATCAGCGCCACCATTTCGTCGATCTGGCCGCGCGTCATCACCAGCGGCGGCGCGATGATCATGCGATCGCCGACGGCGCGCATGATCATGCCGTTGCCGAACATGTAGCCGCGGCAGATCATGCCGACGCCCAACCCCGGGTCGAACAGCTCGCAGTCGTGCACCACCGCGGCCTTTTTGCGCACCAGGTTGAGGCCGGCGACGAAGCCGCAACTATCGGCGTAGCCGACCAGCGGATGGTCGGCCAGTTCGGCGAAGCGCTGCTTCAGGTACGGGCCGGTGTCCTCGTCGACCTTGCGCACCAAGCCTTCCTCTTCCAGGATGCGGATGTTTTCCAGCGCCGCGGCGCAGGCGACCGGGTGGCCGGAATAGGTGAAGCCGTGGTTGAAATCGCCGCCCTTCTCGATCAGCACGTCGGCCACGCGGTCGCCCACCAGCACGCCGCCGAGCGGAATGTAGCCGGAGGTGACGCCCTTGGCGAAGGTGATCAGGTCGGGCTTGATGCCGAACAGCTCGGAGGCGAACCATTTGCCGAGGCGGCCGAAACCACAGATGACCTCGTCGGCGATCAGCAGGATGCCGTACTTGTCGCAGATGCGCTGTATTTCGGGCCAATAGGTGGCCGGCGGAATCACCACGCCGCCGGCGCCCTGGATCGGCTCGCCGATGAAGGCCGCCACCTTGTCGGCGCCGACTTCCAGGATCTTCGCCTCCAGCCACGACGCCGCCTCGATGCCGAACGCGTCCGGGCTCATGCCGCGGCCGCCCTCGACATAGTTGGGCTGGCCGACGTAGTCGATGTTGGGGATCGGCAAGCCGCCCTGGGCGTGCATGCCGTCCATGCCGCTCAGCGAGGCGCCGCCCATGGTGCTGCCGTGGTAGGCGTTCTTGCGGCTCAGGACGATGTGGCGCTCCTTGTAGCCGAGCAGGTCCCAATAGCGCCGCACCATGCGCAGGTTGGTGTCGTTGGCCTCCGAACCGGAGCCGGTGAAGAACACGTGGTTGAACTGCGGCGGCGAAATCTCGACCAGCTTGGTTGCCAGTTGCACCGCCGGCAGGTTGGTGGTGTTGAAGAAGCTGTTATAGAACGGCAGCGTCTCCATCTGCCGGTACACCGCCTCGGAGATGCTGGTGCGGCCGTAGCCGACGTTGACGCACCACAGGCCGGACATGCCGTCCAGCACCCGCTTGCCCTGCGAGTCCCAGACATAGATGCCCTCGCCGCGCACCATCACGCGGGCGCCCTTGGCGTTCAAATCCTGGAAGTCGGTGAACGGGTGCATGTAGTGGGCCGAGTCCAGCTTCTGGATCGCCGCGGTGTCGTACAGTTGCGGTTGCGCGGCGGCCTGCTTGACCGACGCGACCAATGCGGCGCTGGGCGCCAATGGGTTTGAAGACATGGTATTCCTTACTTAGTAAGAGGGAGCAGTCACGGCGACTGGGAACTCAGGAGCGTTCAAAAAATGAATTGTGCATTTTGACGGTCATAGCGGGATGCAGTGCAAGGCGTTTTTTGCGCCGCAGTGCGAGCACTGCAAGCAGAAAACAACGCAGCAATGCGCCCGCTATGACCAGTCAAAATGTGCAAGTTATTTTTTAAACGTTCCTATACGTGCAATAAAAGGTGCTCGCGTTCCCACGGACTGATGACGGTCATGAACTCCTGGTGCTCCAAGTCCTTGATCGCCGCGTACACGTCGATGAAACGCTCGCCCAGCACGGCGCGCAGCTTGTCCTCGGCGCGCAGCGCGTGCAGCGCTTCCGGCAGGCCCTGCGGCAGTTCGAATTTCAGGTCGTAGGCGCTGCCCACCGTCATCGGGGTCGGCTCCAGTTGCTCCACCATGCCGAGGTAGCCGCAGGCCAGCGTCACGGCCAGCGCCAGGTAGGGGTTGGCGTCGGCGCCGATGATGCGGTTTTCGACGCGGCGGTCCTGCACGCCCGACTCCGGCACGCGGAAGCCGACGGTGCGGTTGTCCAGGCCCCACTGGATGTTGATCGGCGCGGCGGTGTGGCGGACGATGCGCCGGTACGAATTCACGTACGGCGCGACGATCGCCATCGCCGACGGCATATAGCGCTGCAAGCCGCCGATGTAGTGCTTGAAGATGGCGGCGGCGGAGCCGTCGGCGTTGCTGAAGATGTTCAAGCCGGTCTTGGCGTCGACCACGCTCTGGTGCACGTGCATCGCCGAACCCGGCTCGCCGGCCATCGGCTTGGCCATGAAGGTGGCGTACATATCGTGCTTCAGCGCCGCTTCGCGCAGCGTGCGCTTAAAGAAGAAGACCTTGTCGGCCAGGCCCAGCGGGTCGCCGTGCAGGAAGTTGATTTCCATCTGGCCGGCGCCGATTTCATGAATCAGCGTGTCGACGTCCAGGTTCATCAGCTCGCAATAGTCGTAGATGTCCTCGAACAGCGGATCGAACTCGTTGACGGCGTCGATGCTGTAGACCTGGCGGCTGGTTTCGGCGCGGCCGCTGCGGCCGATCGGCGGTTTCAGCGGCAGGTCGGGGTCGATGTTCTTGGCCGTCAGGTAAAACTCCAGCTCGGGTGCGACGACCGGCTTCCAGCCCTTGTCGGCGTACAGCTTCAAGACCCGCCGCAGCACCGAGCGCGGCGCGAAGTCGACCAGCGCGCCGTCGGCGAAATAGCAGTCGTGGATGACCTGGGCGGTCGGGTCGGTTGCCCACGGCACCATGGTGATGGTGGTCGGGTCGGCCTTCAGGATCATGTCGCGGTCGGTGGCGGAGATGGCGCGGTCGTAGGCGGCGTCGTCGGTCGGGTAGTTGCCGGTCACGGTCATGCCGAGCACCGCTTCCGGGATGCGCATGCCGCGCTCCTGGGTGAATTTACCGCGCGGCAGAATTTTCCCGCGGGCGACCCCGGTCAGATCGGGCACCAGGCATTCAATTTCAGTGACCCGTTTTTCGTTCAGCCACAGGTCCATGTCGGTATAGGTAAAGTTCTCGCGAATTGCCATGTATTTCTCTCATTTGTCTAGATCAAACGCGGGGCCGAAGGGCCGCACGCGCGCTGGGCGGCTTGCTGGCGAGGATAGCTAAGGAACACGCCGCGCCCACTGCTCGTAGGTTGTCATACGCCTCCCTGTTTTTTGTTTTGATAATTCCGGCACGCTTGGCCGAACGCGAGAAATAACTTCATGGAATCGGGGTTGTCGGCGATGCGCCACTCAGGATGCCACTGCACCGCCAGCGTGAAGCCGGGCGCGGCTGCCACCGAGTATGCCTCGACCAGCCCGTCGTCGGCGCGCGCCTCGACCACCAGGCCGGGCGCCAGCCGGGCGATGCCCTGGCCGTGCAGCGAGTTGACCATCAATTCGGCGGCGCCGCCGAGTATCCGCGCCATGCGCCCGTGCGCCTCCAGCGCCACGCGGTGGGCCGGGCCGTACTGCTGATCCAGGCTCAGGCCCGCGCTTTCGCGGTGGTCTTGCATGCCGCCGACTTCCTGCACCGCCTGGTGCAGGCTGCCGCCGAGCGCCACGTTGACCTCCTGGAAGCCGCGGCAGACGGCGATCAACGGAATGCCCAGCTTGAGCGCGGCGCGGATCAACGGCAGGGTGGTGGCGTCGCGCGCGGCGTCCTGCGGCAGGCTGGCGTCGTAGACGTCCTCGCCGTAATGGCTGGGGTGCAGGTTCGACGGCGAGCCGGTCAACATAATGCCGTCGGCCGTCGCCAGCACCGCCGCCAGGTCGGCCGCCTCGCCCAGCGCCGGCAGCACCAGCGGCATGCACTGGGCGCCGACCACGACGGCCTGCAGATATTTGTCCTGGGCGGTGTGGTAGGCGTGCGGACCGATCTGGTTGACGCAGGCGGGGACGATGACGATGGGGCGGCGCATGGTGGTTATTTTGTCCGTATTGTTGTTTATTGACACATTGAAGCCATCATTGGGGAAGCGATCCCCCTCAAATGATCATCCAGATAGAGCCACTATTCAAACTTCACCGTACCCAGCTAAATTATCATTTTTTGCTGAATCAGTGAAAGTAATTTCATCATATGCGTTATTTGGTATTATTACGAGTGCCACTTGTTTAAAATCAATGGAACCACTTTAAACCCATGTCCCCCGCCGCCGACCTGCTGTCAGCCACCCTGGCCCAGCCCGAATTCCACCCGCGCCTGCCGCAGCAGCGCCGCCTGTACGAGGCGGCGAAGACCGCGATCCACCAGAATATGCTGGGGGCCGGCACCCGCCTGCCGTCCAGCCGCGACCTGGCGCGCGACCTCGGCATCGCCCGCAACACCGTCATCGCCGCGTTCGAGCAACTGGCGGCGGAAGGCTACGTCACCACCGCGCTGGGCAGCGGCACCTACGTCGCCGACCTGCAGGAACTCAGCGCCAGCATGCACCGCGGCGCCGGCGCCAGCGCCCTGAGCGAGGCGGCCTTCGCGGCGCGCGCGGCGCGCGCGGCGGCGCCGCTGTCGCGCCGCGGCGAGGAAATCACCGCCTTCGCCGCCGGCGCGCGCTTTGAAATCCAGCCGTTCGCGCCGGGCGACGCCGATTTTTCCTCGTTCCCGTTCAAGCTCTGGCAGCGCCTGCAAAACCGGGTCTGGCGCGAAGCGCGCGCCGACCTGCTCGACTACGGCCAGTCGGGCGGCTACCTGCCGCTGCGCCAGGCCATCACCGAATACCTGCGCATCTCGCGCTCGGTGAAGGTGTCGGTGGAGCAGGTGATGATCACCGCCGGCACCCAGCAGTCGCTCGACCTGTGCGCGCAACTGCTGGCCGACGTCGGCGGCACCGCCTGGGTCGAGGACCCGTGCTACTGGGGCGCGCGGCGCGTGTTCCAGGCGCGCGACCTGCTGCTGCACCCGATCACGGTGGACGCCAACGGCATGGCGCTCGACGAGAGCGACCTGGCCACCGAGCCGCGGCTGATCTACGTGACGCCGTCGCACCAGTACCCGACCGGCGCGGTAATGAGCCTGGCGCGCCGGCGCGAACTGCTCGACGTGGCGGTGCGCAAGAACGCCTGGATACTCGAGGACGATTACGACAGCGAGTTCCGCTACACCGGCCGGCCGCTGGCGGCGCTGCAGGGCCTCGACACCGACAACCGGGTGGTCTACATGGGCACCTTCTCGAAGGTGCTGTACCCCGGCATCAAGGTCGGCTACCTGGTGGTGCCGCCGGCGCTGATCGCGCCGTTCAAGAGCGCGCTGTACGACCTGCAGCGGCCCGGCCAGCTGATGGTGCAGGCGGCGCTGGCCGACTTCATCGCGCTGGGCCACTTCACCACCCACGTGCGCAAGATCCGGCAAATCTACGGCGCCCGCCGCGAGATGCTGCGGCGCACGCTGGTGGCGCAACTGGGGCCGCAGCTGAGCCAAAGCGTCACCATCTCCAGCGAGGAGTCGGGGCTGCACCTGGTGGTCGAACTGCCGGACTGGGCCGACGACGTCGCCCTGAGCGCGCTGGCGGCCGAATCGGGCATCCTGGTGAAGGCGCTGTCGACCTACTACCTGGCGCCGCCGGTGCGGCGCGGCCTGCTGGTCGGCTACGCCTACGTCACGCCGGAGAAAATCACCTACTACGGCAAGCTGCTGGCGGCGGTGATACAGTCCGGGGTGCGGCGTTGAAGAACCTGCCGTGGAAGGACTTTTTCGCGCTGGTCGTCAGCATCGGCGTGGTCGGGCTGGGGCTGGGCGCGACCATGCCGCTGACGGCGCTCACGCTGGACCAGCGCGGCGTCGGCACCGACGTGATCGGCATGATCACCGCCGTCAGCGCCGTCGGCATCCTGGCGGCGTCGCCGTTCGTCTCCAGCTGGGTGGCGCGCTTCGGGCCGCGCGCGACGATGGTCGGCGCGGTCTGGGCCGGCGCGCTGTCGACGGCGCTGATGCAAACCACCGACAACCTGCTCGCCTGGGCGCTGCTGCGGCTGGTCTTCGGCGCCGCCATGGGCGTGCTGTTTACCATCGGCGAAGCCTGGGTCAACCGTCTGGCGCCGGACAATTCGCGCGGCCGCGTGGTGGCCATGTACACCACCAGCTTCACGCTGTTCCAGCTGGTCGGACCGGCGCTGGTGGCGGCGTTCAACGACAAAATCGCCTGGAGCTTCGCCGCCTGCGGCGCGCTGTTCCTGTTCGCCCTGCCCGGACTGGCGCTGATCTCCAATAGCGGCCCGGCGCGGGCGGGAGGCGAGGAGGACGCCGGGCGCGTGCGCTGGCAGTTGCTGCTGCCGCGCATGCCGATGATCGTCGTCGGCGCGGCCTTCTTCGCGCTGTTCGACACGCTGGCGCTGAGCCTGCTGCCGCTGTACGCGATCCGCCACGGCATGGGCGCCGAGCTGGCGCTGCTGTCGGCCAGCGTCATCCTGGTCGGCGACACCGCGCTGCAATTCGCCTTCGGCTGGCTGGCCGACCGCTTCGGCCGCGCCCGCGTGCACAGCGCGTGCGGCGTGATGGTCTGCCTGCTGCTGCCGCTGCTGCCGTTCGCGGTCGGCACGCCGTGGCTGTGGTGGACCCTGCTGCTGCTGCTGGGCGCGTTCGCCGGCGCCATCTACATGCTCTCGCTGGTGGCCTGCGGCGAGCGCTTCAGCGGCCACTCGCTGACGTCGGCGAGCGCCATCGTCAACGCCACCTGGGGCCTCGCCAGCGGCGGCGGCCCGCTGCTGACGGGCGTGCTGATGCAGTCGGCCGGCATCAACGCCCTGCCCGCCGTGATGTGGGCGGGCGCCGCCGTCTTCGTCGCCAGCGCGCTGTGGGAGCGCGGGAAAAACTTCAGCGGCGACCTTGCCCAAGCCGGCAAATGAGGCCGTGGCTACGCGCCGTTATCGCCTTCGACCTTGGCCATCGAGGTCTCCAGCCGAATGGCGGCGCGCACGCCCTTGACGTCGTATGTTTGCCGCTGCGCGTCCCCGGCCTCGCCGGGCTTGCGCATCCACAGCTGCGCGTACAACTTCCCTTCGGCGGAATAGCCGCCAAACCAGTCGACCAAGCGACCGAGATAGCACTGCCGCCCCACCCAGACCGGCACGTCCGCCGCGATTTCATAGGTGTAGTGCCCGGGGCCGTAACTGGAATACGCGGCGCGCTCGTCGTCGCCGGCGGCGTCGGGGACCGGGCACAACGGTTTTTCCCCATTGCCGACGTCGTTTGCCCGCTCCTTTCCCACCAGGCCGAGCGCCCGCGTCAACGCCGCGTGCAAGGCATCGTCCAGCGCCGTCGTCGTGCCTTTTTCTTCGTTTCGCTGGATCTTTGGCACGGCGAGTTGATAGCGGTAGTGAACCGCGAGTTTCGGCACCTTGCCGACGACCGTCAAAGGCCGCAGCAAATAGATGTTATCTACGCCGTAATAGCCGACCTGATACGCCGCGTAGACGCGCCCGCGCAGGCGAATCCAGTGGCCCGACTGGTTCGCGCCGCGGCCGTTGGTCGAGAACAGATAGCCTGGCCCTTCGGCGGCGTCCACATCGTCTTCGGCGCCCCGGTGGACGCCGGTGAATTTGCCGCCGTCGCGGCGCAGGGCGCTGGTGTAGGAAAACAAACCGGTGCCGCCGACGTAGGAGTCGAGCACCAGGTCGCGCCGGCCATCGCCGTCGAGGTCGACCAGCGTATAGCCCGCCGAGCCGTTCTCGCCACCGCCGTCGATTTTGGAGTCCAGCAAGGCCCGCCATTCGTCCTGCGTCACGCCGGCCGGACGAATCCGGGGAAACTGCCTGCCGGCGTCCTGCTCCTTGTCGTTCGCCACATTCGAGAACGAGGTCGTTCCCGTCTTGATCCGCATGCGCCTCAAGACTTTTTCAAGCGCGAACTCGGGATCGGATTGGCGCATCGCGTCGACGGCCTGACGCAGCTCCGCCAATGCCAGCCGGTCCTCGCTGTCGGGCTGGTAGGCGACGGCGTCGCGCAGCGGCGCGCTCGTCGCGTCAATCCGTTCTTGATACCGCTGCGTAATGCAGCTCGTATCCGCGCCGCAGCGGTCACGGGCTTTCAACCAGCTCAACTGCGCCTGCCGCAGCGCCTCGCGCTGTAATGGTTGCGCACGGCCTAGTTTGCCGTACAGCAGGGACAGGCGGCTATCCAGGCGCTGCAGCTCCTCGTCAACGCAGATGGCGCTCTCGGTAGCGGTTTTGGCCAGGGCGCAATCCAGTCCCGCCGAGAGCGCCTGCGCAGTGGGGAGAAACGCCGCGACGAATACGACGCAAGGCAGGTGTTGTCGAATACTGAGCGCCACTGTGAGTTCCTTTGTTATATTGAGCGATTGTCAGGTGGTGGATGACTTCCGCAGATTTTTCCGCTCCCCTTTCGACTGGAATTTTACCGAATTGGACGCGCGCGCGACCGATGTTTTGAAAGGTGGCCTTACACGATGAAAATGAAATCGCTTCAATCCGCTCTGTTCGCCTGCGCCCTGCTTGCCTGCGGCTTGGCGCCGGCGGCCCAAGACGAATACAGCCGGAAAACCTCGGGCGCGGTCGCCATGCTGCCACCGGCGCTGAGCGGGATGTCCAGCGGCGTTCTGCATTTGCCCGGCCGCGAATTCAAATCCGGCGCGGGCTGGTGGGCCTTGAGTTGCGCCCCAGCCGGTTGCCAGATCGCCGAGGCCGGCATGATGGTCGCGTCGAAGGCGCATTCGCTGATGGCACCGGCCGGGACCACGCCCGGCCAGCAGCTGCGCTGGCTGCCCACGCCGGGCGCCGGCACGCTACTGATGTTCAAGCCGTTCAGGGCGCCGGCGAACACCATCAAGTTCACCGCCGGCCCGGTCAAAACGTATTATCCGGCGGCCCGGGGCGCAACTGCGCGGACCAAGAAAACCGCAGCGGCGGAGTGGGCCGTCGATCTGCCCGACGGCACCGCCATGCGCTTGCGCTCCTTGCCGTCGAAGTCGAAGGGAAGCCCGCCGCAGTCGCTTGAGCTGCAAGTCGGCGAGAAGCGCCAGGCGCTGCCGCAGGTGGGATTTAACGACGAATATTCACGGCAGGCCAAGGACCATGTGTTGTGGGCCGGGGACCTCGATGGCGACGGCAAGCCGGACCTGCTTGTCAAGGCGGCCGACTCGCTCGGCGACGATATCGTGATGCTGCTGTCGTCGATGGCCAAACCCGGCGAGCTGGTGGGCGAGGCCGGACGCTTCAAGTATTTTCCGATTGATTATCCAGGCTGATGGCGGTTCGGCGGAACCCCGGACACCTCACACCCCAAGGGTCTGACCCCGAATTCGGGTCCGGGGGGCGCGCTTATTTTTTCAGCACCTGGAGCCGTTCGGTGAGTTCTTGCGGCGCCGGGTAGTCGGGGTAGGCGCGACGGAATTTTTCCCATTCGTCGACGGCGTCCTTCGATCTGTCGGCCTTGAGCATCCGCTCGATCTCCAGCAGCCATGCCTGCGGGTTCTTCGGCGCGTCGCCGCTTGCCTCGGAACGCGCTGCCACCGGGGCCGGGGCGGTCATTGAAAATGCCATCTTCCCGGCAGGCGCCTGTCGCGCCTGGGCCATCGGTGCGGGCGCGGGTTCCATCTCGGGACGCGTGGCGGCCATTGGCTGTTCGCGCACCGAGTCGATGACCGGCGCGGCGACCGGCGCGGCGACCGGACTTGGCTCCGGCGCGGCGCGCTGGCGGGCCACCGGTGCGCGCGCGGCGGAACCGGCCGCCGGCGCCGGCGCCGGCGCCGGGACCGGGACCGGGCTGGCGGCAACCTTCGCCGACTCCGCCTGCGGCGGCACCGGCGCTGATGCTGGCGGCGCGGCGGCCGGCATTGGCGCCACCGTTGCCGGGAACTCCTGCGGCGACGACGTGAACCACTGCGGGCCGATCATGTTGACGGCTACCAGCACGCTCGCGGCAAACGCCAGCGGCACCTTCCAGCGCGACAGGAAGCCCGGCCTTGCCGGCGGCGCCGCCTGGGGTATCGCCGCGTCGTTGGCCGCCTCCCTCTCCACGGCCAGCGCGTGGAAAACCCGGCTTTTGCCGACGCGCGGGTCGGTGTCGGCGTCCAGCGCCGCTTCGATGTACAGCGCCTTGTCGGCGGCGGCCAGGATCGCGGCGTCCAACTCGGCCGACGGCCCCGCCTGCGGCAGCGTGTGCAGCAGCGCCCTCAGTTCGGCGTCTTCGATGTGGTCGTTTTCCTTGGAGCTCACGCGGGTGCTCCTTCACCGGTCAGCTTGTGCAGTTGGGCGCGCAGCTTTTGCATCGCGTAACGCAGCCGGCTTTTGACCGTTTCCGCCGACGCGGCGGTAACGACGGCGATCTCGTCGATGCTCATGCCGCTGAACTGCTGCAGCACCAGCGCTTCACGCTGTTCGCCGGGCAGCCCGCGGATGGCCGCGTGGAGGATCGCATGGCGCTGCTTCTGCTGCAGCGACGCTTCCGGCGACAGCGATTCGTAGGCGGCGTCGGCCAGCCGCTCGAACTCGGCCTGGCCGTCTTGCTGCGCCATGTCGGTGGCCGTCAACGCCTCTTTTTTACGCAAGATGTCGACCAGGCGGTTGCGGGCAATCTGGTACAGATAGGTGCGAAACGCCGCCTGCGGCTGGTAGGCGGCGCGGGCGTCGTGCAGGCTGGCCCAGGCGTCCTGGACGATCTCGTCGACCCAAGCCTGGCGCGGGCAGCGCCACGCGACGAAACGGTACAGCCCTTGGCTGTGGCGCCGGTATAGCTCCTTAAAAGCGAGCGGGTCGCCGGCGCGGTAGCTCAGCATTAAATGTTCATCCGATAGGGTGGCAGGCATGCCGGCCAGTGTAGCCGAGATGCGCGGGCCCGACAACGCGGGCATGCCTGCCGGCGCCATCTCAGCGCGGCGCGCGCGGCGGCGGCGCGTAACTGACGCGGCGCGTCTCGCGCAGCCGCGCGTCCTGCACGCGCCCTTCCACCAGTTCGTAGCCCAGCAGCGCGAACACGCGTCCGTTGAGGAACAGCGGCCGGGCGTTGCCGTACCAGTCGACGCAAGAGGCGCGGCAGCCGTCGTCGTCCGGCCCGGCCGGGCGCGACTGCAGCGCGCCCAGTTCGTCGAGCTTGAGGGCGCTGTTGCGCAGGTAGAGCACGGACGCCGCCTGGGCCGGTACGCGCCCGCGCACCGTCGGCGTGGCGTGCAGCACCGGCAGGCCGATCATGCCCTCGTCGGCGCTGGCCGGCTTGTAGAAGAAGCCGTGGCTACGCGACTCGCTTTGCGCCGCGTCGGCGCGCACGTAGCGGTAGGCGACGGCCGCCTCGCGCCCCAGGCTGACGCTGGTGAAATGCAAATCGGCGCCGGCCGAGCCGATCACCACGGCGTTCTCCCCCAGCGCCTCGATGCGCTCGACGCCGTGCGGCAGCGCCAGCGTTTGCGCGGCGCCAGCGTCGTCCCAGCGCACCGCGTGCAGCGGCTGGCGCGGCCGAGGGCCGTCGGCGTCGGCGTCGGCAAAGCCGCGCTGCGCGCCGCCGTACAGCAGGTAGGCGCCGACGTAGCGGTTTTGCACGTTGTAGCCGCCGATGCCCGGCAGCGCCTTGTAGCTGTCGGCGGGCGCGCCGTCGCGGCCGTCCGAGAACGACGCCAGCGGCACGCGCAGCAGCGCCAGCTCGCCACGGCCGCGCTCGGCCGACCACATGGCCTCGCCGGCGCCCTCGGAGCGCACCAGCACGTTCAGGTGGCCATCGCCGCTTTCGAGGAAGGAGAACTGGTCGACCGGCGCGCCGGCCACCTTGAGCGCGCTCGGCGCGCCGCCGTCCAGCGGGATGCGGAACAGGCCGGAGCCGCCCGTGCCTTGCCCGCGTGCGCGCGCCGCCGGCGTGGTCCACACGTACACCGACTGGCCCGAGACGTAAAACACGCGCCCGCGCGGGCCGAGCACGGCGCTCGCTTCGCAACTCATCTCGCGCCTGGCCAGGTCGCATACCGTGACGGTGTGCAGCGCCAGGCCGGCGTCCGGCTCAAGCGGGTCGTCGGTGCGGTAAATCCGCGTGGCCGGGGCGATGCGCTTGAAGTCCGCCGGCGTCGCGTCCGGGCGCCAGCGCCGCAGCGCCGGGAAACCGTCGAACGGCTCGCGCTGGAACGGGTCGAGGTACAGCGGCGTGTAGAACACCAGCTTGCTGCCGATCTGCCGGCTGGCGTAGTTGCGCGACGAGTAGTAGTCGTTCGAGCGCATATGGTAGGTGGCGCGGTAGGCCAGCGCGCCGCCGGCGTCGATGTCGAACAGGCCGATTTCGGTGCCGCCGCGGCGGTAGCTGTAGCCGATCACGGCCACCGTGTCGCCGGAGATCAGCATTTCGTCGTACCAGGTGCCGGCCGGGTCGGCGTCCGGCGCGAAGGCGTCGATCGAGGCCACCGGCTTGAGCTGGCCCCGCCCGATGTCGACGGTGAACAGGCGGCCGCGCCGCAGCATCACCAGGTGCTTGCCGTGCACCTTGACGATGCCACCCTCGTCGACGCCGGCGGTCTGGGTATTGGTCACCGAGTCGGCCGCCGCCGAGGCCAGCGCACCGGCCGGCGCGGGCGCCGGCGCGCTCTTGGTCGGCGAGTACATCGGCATGGGCGTGGGCGGCATGCCGGACGACTCGGCCTGGGCGCCGGCGCGCTGGCGCGTTTGGGCAGCGCGCTGCTCGTCGGCGTAGCGCTTGATGAAGTCGTGCAGCGCGGCGTCGCTGGCAAACGCGGTCAGCGTCTTTTTCGGCGCGGTGTCGGCCGCGCCCGCCGGCCCCGCCAGCAAGGCGGCCAGCGCCAGCGCGATGCCGGCGGCGATTATTTTGTTCATGGAGGCTGCTCCTTCTTCTTTCAGTGCTGCGTCGGACCGCGCGACATGGCGGCGTCGAAGAGTTAAACGTGGCACGGCCGCAAAAGGGGTTAAGAAAAAACGCTATTTTTTCGCGGGTTTAAAAAGAATGCGCGCCCGGCAAAGTTGCTAAACCGCCGTATTGGCGGCTGCTTTTTCGCTAGCATGGCTGGCCTGGGCTGGCGCGCGTCTCGCTTCGGCCAACATTGTCGGATTACGCCCGGTGGGCTAATCCGACCTGCGACACGCTAACTGAACGAACCGCATTACCTTTTGAAAGCACCCGATCATGGCCAATCCCCGCCCCGCCCCGTCCGACGCGTCACGCAAGCTGGCCGTGCTCATACTCGTCTGGATCGCCGCGACTTGGGGCCTGCTGTTCGCGCCGGTGAAGCTCGCCGTCAGCACGACGCCGGTCGCCGGCTTCCTGCTGCTGCGCTTCATCTACGCCCTGTGTTTCCTGATCCCGCTGGTGTGCTGGCAGCGGCGGCAACGCCCGGCTGTCCGCCGCGCGCGCAGCGAGGTGGTCGCCGGATGGTGGTATGGCCTCGGCGCCGGCGTCGTGCTGTTCCTGGTGTATTACCTGCAAACGGCCGGCCTGGCGCACACGACGTCGGGCAAGGCCGGCTTCATCACCGGGCTGACGGTGGTGTTCATCCCCCTGGTCACCGCGATGGTGGAGCGGGAACGGCCCGGCGTCGCGGTTTTCCTCAGCGGCCTGCTGGCCATGGCCGGCCTGGTCTGGGCGTCGATGGATACGCTGCAAAGCGGCGAATTGGTGCGCATCGGCGCCGGCGACCTGCTGGTGCTGGCCGCCGCCTTCTTCAACGCCATCCACATCGTGGCCAACGCCAAAGGCGCGCACCGGACCAGCGGGCCGGCCTTCGTCACGGTGCAGGTGTGCGTCAGCGCGGCGCTGACCTGGTTGCTCTTGCCGACCGGGCTGGCGGCGCTGCTGGACTACCCTTTATCGGTGCATCTGGTCGCCTTCGGCAGCGGCTTTTACGTGATTGGTTTGCTGCTAGTGATCCAAACCTGGGCGCAACGCATCGTCGCGCCCTTCACCGTCGGGATGATCTTCAACCTCGAACCCCTGTTCGCCGTTGCCGGCGGCGTGCTGATGCTGGGCGAGGCGACGTCGGGCCAGCAAATGGCCGGTTTCGCCGTCATGCTGGCGGCGATTTTGTGGGCGCAGTACAAGGATAAGCCGCTTGCCGCCCACGCCGCCGCAAGCTGAGCATGGCGCCGTTTCCGACGCCGGACGGACGTGCAATAATGCCCATTTAGCCGAGGATGGATAGCTCTTGGACCGCGATCAATTAGAGACGTTTGCCACCGTCGTCGAACAGCAAAGCTTCGAACGCGCCGCCAGCGTGCTGAACGTCTCGCGCGGCGCCGTGTCGCAGCGCATCAAGGCGCTGGAAGAGTCGCTGGCGACGGTCTTGCTGGTGCGCGACAAGCCGGTGGTGCCGACCGGCCGCGGCGAGGTGCTGCTGCGCCACGTCAAGGCGCTGCGCCTGCTGGAGGACGCGACCTTGCAGGAATTGCTGCCCGATCCGGCGCTGGGCAAGCCGGTCGCCGTGGCGATTGCCGTCAACACCGATTCGCTGGCGACCTGGTTCATGGAGGTGGTCCGCCTGCTGCTGCTGCAACGCCGCGTCGCGCTCGAACTGATCGTCGACGACGTCGACCACACCTTCCCGCTGCTGACGCGCGGCGAGGTGATCGGCTGCGTCTCCAGCGCGGCACGGGCGGCGCAGGGCTTCGTCGCCGAACCGCTGGGGGAGATGGAATACCGCTGCATCGCCAGTCCCGCCTTCGCGGCGGCGCATTTCCCGGACGGGATCACGCTGCAGGCGGTGCTGGCGGCGCCGGCCATCCTGCTCAACCGCAAGGACGCGCTGCACGATATCTTTTTGGCGGAACGGTTCGGCTTCACCATCGAACGCTACGCCAAACACTACGCGCCCTCGCTGCCGGCGGTGCTCGACATGATCGACATGGGCGCCGGTTACGGCATGGTCCCGACGCGGCAGGTGCAGGCGCAGCTGGACTGCGGCGCGCTGGTCGACCTGGCGCCCGCGCACCCGGTGCCCGTCAAACTCTACTGGCACCACTGGCAAACCGAACCGCTGCTGTCGCGCGATATCACCCAACTAGTCATGGAAGAGGCGCGGCGCAGCCTGAGCCGGGGCGGCTGACGACGCAACGGCGTACTCAGGCGTTGCGGCTCACCTCTAGCTGCGCTTGCGCCGCTTGGGCCAGCTGCGCCGGTGCCAGGCCCATCGCTTGGAGCGCGCGTGCGGCCACGCCGTATTGACTGTCCGCCACCGCCAAGATGACGTGCGCGCCCAGCAGCGGCGCGCCGTTTTTCTCCTGCCCGGCCAGCCGCTTCATCAGGGCCTGGGCCGACGGCTGGCCGCTGTATATTGTCGCGCTGGTGGCAGGCGCGGCGGCGGCGCCGAATCCGGCGGCGCCTTGCGGCACGGCGATGCCGACGTTGCGCAAGGCATCCTCGTATTGTTGCGCAATGGCGGCGCGGTAGCCGTCGGGGTCGGCCCGCAGGCGCTCGAACACCCCGCGCGCGCTGCCGTCGGGCAGGTCCAGCGCCGCCAGCACGAAGTGTTCCGCGCCCGGCTCCTTTTGGCCCGCCAGGTTGGCGTGCCGTTCGGCCCCCTGGCACAGTGCCTTGATGGTGCCCATGTCTCGAAAACGTTTTTTGATCGCGTCAAACATCAGCGCTCCTAAAGAGAATTTTTCCCGGGGAGGGAGCCGGCGAAGCGCTTGTGCGCCGCCTGCTTGGAAATGCCCAGCGCCTGGGCAATCTGCGACCACGTCCAGCCTTGCGCCAGCGCCGCGTGCACGCCTTGCAGCTCCAGCCGGTCGGCCATCAGGCGCAGGGCGGCGACGGCCGCCAGCGCTGCGGCGGGGTCGTCGGGGGATGGCAGCGATTTCAAATTGGTCATGCGTCAACTTTAGTTGACGAAATCGGCTTTGTCAACCAAAGTTGACAAAGCGGCGGCGTCGGGCGGCAGTGGCACAAGGAAGTGGCACCATCAAGATACTGATTGTGGCCCTATCCGTAGCTCCTGCCGCCAGTGTAGTATCAATTCATCGATATTCCACCACCACCGACATCAGGACCCTGCCATGCTCAATGCCGATCTTCAACAACGTAAAGATGCAGCCACGCCGCGCGGCGTTGGCGTGATGTGCCAGTTCTACGCGGAGCGCGCGCTCAACTCCGAACTGTGGGACGTCGAGGGCCGCCGCTATATCGACTTCGCCGCCGGCATCGCCGTGCTCAACACCGGCCACCGCCATCCGAAGATCGTGGCGGCGATCGAAAGCCAGCTGGGCAAATTCACCCACACCTGCTACCAGGTCGTGCCCTACGCCAGTTACATTGAACTGGCCGAGCGCATCAACGCCATCACGCCCGGCAGCCACGCCAAGAAAACCGCGTTCTTTTCGAGCGGCGCCGAGGCGGTCGAAAACGCCGTCAAGATCGCCCGCGCCGCCACCGGCCGCGGCGCCGTCGTGGCCTTCTCCGGCGCCTTCCACGGCCGCACCATGATGGGCATGGCGCTGACCGGCAAGGTGGTGCCGTACAAGGTCGGCTTCGGCCCCTTCCCGGGCGAGATTTACCACGTGCCGTTCCCGGTCGAGCTGCACGGCGTCAGCAGCGCCGATTCGCTGGCCGCGCTGCAGACGCTGTTCAAGGCCGACGTCGATCCGCAGCGCGTCGCGGCGATCATCCTCGAACCGGTGCAGGGCGAGGGCGGCTTTTACGCCGCGCCGCCGGAGTTCATGCGGGCGCTGCGGGCGCTGTGCGACGAACACGGCATCCTGCTGATCGCCGACGAGATCCAGACCGGCTTCGCCCGCACCGGCAAGCTGTTCGCGATGGAGCATTACGACGTGCTGCCGGACCTGATGACGATCGCCAAGAGCCTGGCCGGCGGCATGCCGCTGTCGGCCGTCTGCGGCCGCGCCGAGGTCATGGACGCGCCGGCGCCGGGCGGCCTGGGCGGCACCTACGCCGGCAATCCGCTGGCCATCGCCGCGGCCCACGCGGTGCTCGACATCATCGCCGAGGAAAAACTGGTCGAGCGCGCCAACGTGCTGGGCCAGCGCCTCAAGGAGCGCCTGTCCGGCCTGCGCCGCGCGGTGCCGCAGATCGCCGAGGTGCGCGGCCTGGGCGCGATGGTCGCGGTCGAGTTCTGCCGGCCCGGCACGCACGAGCCGGATGCGGCCTTCACCAAGCAGGTGCAAACGCGCGCGCTGCAAAAAGGTCTACTATTGCTGACTTGCGGCGTGTACGGCAACGTGGTGCGCTTCCTGTTCCCGCTGACGATCGGCGACGCGCTGATGGACGAGGCGCTGGCGATCCTGGAAGCCGCACTGCGCGACAGCGCCGCCTCCGCCACCACTATTTGAAAGCCCGACATGCTTAACTTAAAAGACCCTGCGCTGCTGCGCCAGCAGTGCTACATCGACGGCCAGTGGCTCAACGCCGACAGCGGCGAGCGCACCGAGGTGAAGAACCCGGCCACCGGCGAGACCATGGGCAGCATCCCGAAAATGGGCGCCGCCGAAACCGCCCGCGCCATCGCCGCCGCCAACGCGGCCTGGCCGGCCTGGCGCAAGAAGAGCGCCAAGGAGCGCGCCGCCATCCTGCGCAAATGGAACGACCTGATGCTGGAAAACGCCGACGACCTGGCGCTGATCATGACCGCCGAGCAGGGCAAGCCGCTGGCCGAGTCGAAGGGTGAAATCGCCTACGCCGCCTCGTTCATCGAGTGGTTCGCCGAAGAGGGCAAGCGCATCTACGGCGACACCATGCCGTCGCCGTGGCCGGACCGGCGCATCGTCGTCACCAAGGAGCCGATCGGCGTGTGCGCCGCGATCACGCCGTGGAACTTCCCGGCCGCGATGATCACCCGCAAGGTCGGCCCGGCGCTGGCGGCCGGCTGCCCGATGGTGGTCAAGCCAGCCGAGCTGACGCCGTTCTCGGCGCTGGCGCTGGCCGAACTGGCCGAGCGCGCCGGCGTGCCGGCCGGCGTGTTCAGCGTCGTCACCGGTTCTTCGCGCGAGATCGGCGCCGAGATGACCAACAACCCGACCGTGCGCAAGCTGACCTTCACCGGCTCGACCGGGGTCGGGCGCATCCTGATGGAGCAGTGCGCGCCGACGATTAAAAAGCTCTCGCTGGAACTGGGCGGCAACGCCCCCTTCATCGTCTTCGACGACGCCGACCTGGACGCCGCCGTCGAGGGCGCGATGGCGTCGAAATACCGCAACGCCGGCCAGACCTGCGTCTGTGCCAACCGCCTGTACGTGCAGGATGGCGTGTACGACGCCTTCGCCGCGAAGCTGGTGGCGGCGGTGGCCAAGCTGAAGGTCGGCAACGGCCAGGAACCGGGCGTCACGCAAGGCCCGCTGATCGAGGACAAGGCGGTTGAAAAAGTCGAGCAGCACATCGCCGACGCGCTGGCCAAGGGCGGGCGCCTGCTGGCCGGCGGCAAACGCCACGCGCTCGGCCACAGCTTCTTCGAGCCGACCGTGATCGCCGACGTCACCGGCGACATGCTGGTGGCGCGCGAAGAGACCTTCGGCCCGCTGGCGCCGCTGTTCCGCTTCAGCACCGACGACGAGGTGCTGGCGCTGGCCAACGACACCGAATTCGGCCTGGCCGCCTACTTCTACTCGCGCGACATCGGCCGCATCTGGCGTATCGCCGAGGGCCTCGAAAGCGGCATGGTCGGCGTCAACAGCGGCCTGATCTCGAACGAGATCGCACCCTTCGGCGGCGTCAAGCAGTCCGGCCTGGGCCGCGAGGGTTCCAAGTACGGCATCGAGGACTACCTGGTCGTCAAATACATTTGCATGGGAGGGATATAAGCATGGCACAGCACGACTTCGCCTACCGCTCCAGCGGCAGCTACCTGAACGTCGGCCGGCGCGACGACGCGCCGTACGGCCTGGCCGGCCTGACCTTCGACGGCGCCGTCACCAACCGTCCGGGGGCGCGCTTCGGCCCGCAGGCGATCCGCCTGGCCTCGCAGATGCTGTGCGACGCCACCCACCCGCACTTCGACACCACGCCGCTCGACCTGCTCAGCGACGCCGGCGACCTGGCGCTGCCCAACACCGGCATCGAGGCGATGCGCGCGGCGCTGATGCCGCAGGCGGCCGAGCTGCTGCGGCGCCACCACATGGTCTGGCTGGGCGGCGACCACTCGGTCACGCTGCCGCTGCTGCGCGCGCTGAACCAACTGCACGGCGGGCCGGTGGCGATGGTGCATTTCGACGCCCACTGCGACACCTGGACCAGCCACTTCGGCGAACCGTCCGGGCACGGCACCTGGGTCTACGAGGCGATGCAGGAAGGCTTGCTGCTGCCGCGCGCGTCGGTGCAGATCGGCATCCGCTCGTCGGGCGAACGGGCGGCGCGCGAATACGTCAACGAGATGGGCGGGCGGGTCTACACGGCGCGCGAGTTGCGCGGCCTGGAAAGCCCGGCGCAACTGGCGCCGGTGCTGGGCGAGATCCGCGCGCGCATGGCGGCGGCCGGCAACCCGCCGCTCTACCTGACGCTCGACATCGACTGCCTGGACCCGGCGTTCGCGCCCGGCACCGGCACGCCGGAACCGGGCGGCCTGAGCTCGAACCAGGTGCTGTCGATCATCGAGGAGCTGGCCGATTTGAACTGGTGCGGCATGGATTGCGTGGAGGTGGCGCCGCCGTACGACCACGCCGAGCTGACCAGCAACGCCGCCTCGACGTTCGTCTGGACCTACCTGTGCGGGCAGATCGCCAAACGCGGGCGCCAGTCCGCCACGGCGGCATAACGCTGGGGTCGCGGCCGGCCGCCGCGCTTGCGGCATGCCGGCCTATGCGACCACGACCACTTTCACCGCCGAGCTGCGCAACGCCTCGCGCATCATCGCGGTGGGCTCGGCGTCGGTGAACAGCGTGGTAATCCGCGACAGATGCGCCACGCGCGCCAAGGCTTTCCGGCCGAATTTTTCTTGCGTGGCCAGCAACCATACTTCGCGCGACTGTTCGATGATGGCTTGCGCCAGGCCCACCTCGCGCTGGTCGAAATCGCGCAAAACGCCGTCGGACTCGATACTGGAAATGCCAATGATGCCAACGTCGACCTTGAACCGGCGTATAAAATCAATCGCCGCGCCGCCCACAATGACGCGATCGCGCCCGCGCACGACGCCGGCGGCGAGGATCACCTCGCAGCCGGGATGGTCGGCCAAAATGACCGCCACATTGAGCTTATTGGTAATGACATGCAATTGCCGGTGGTTCAACAGCGAACGGGCCAGCTCTTCAATCGTGGTTGCCTGGCCAGCTCGTCCAGCTTGATCTTGCCATGCCGGCTCGGGACGCATTCGGATTTTTAAACTTTGAAATATTGCTCGATATGCAAATGTTCGCACCAAACACGGCGTATGGCGGGCGGCGCAGGGGGTGGCTGCGCCTGACACCCCGCCCGCCAGGCTGAGCGCGCGGGCGGTGCGCGCCACGCAAAGAGCCGGACTCAGGCCCGACGGGTCCGCGCCCTGGGGTGACGCCGCTGGTGTAAGCAAGGCCCCGCCCCGTTCGCCGCCGCGCACGGCCGCCAGCCAATGGCCGCGTCTGCTACACTCCCTCGGCCATCGCAACCGAAAAGCCGCCCCTAGTGAACCAAAACAACTATAAACATCCACACCCGGGCCTGCTTGGCCGCCTCGCGGAACTGCTGGCGAATTCACACGCGCTGGCCAACGTTCGCCTGGCGCTGATGTCGCGCCTGCCCTTTCTGAAACTGGAGAGCGACGTCAGCAACGTGGTCTATCTGACCTGGCTGGTCGACGCCGAGGCGGCGCAAGCCTTCGTCCCGGCCGGCGCCCGGCTGTGGCAGCGCGACGGCAAGACCCCGTTCACCGTGCTGACCTACCGGCACGGGCATTTCGGCCCGGCCATGCTGGGTCCGCTCAGGAAACTGTTCCCGTCTCCAATGCAAAGCAACTGGCGGCTCTATCTTGAAGAGGCGCCCCACCAAGCCACGCAGGCCAGGACCGTGCTGTTCCTGAAAAACATCATGAGCAGCGTCGCCTACGCGCTCGGCACGCGCCTCTTCAGCGACGCGCTGCCCAGCCATCTCGCCGCCAGCTTCATCCACTGCGGCGACGGCAAGACATTCGACACCACCATCGGGTCCGGCTCGGGCAGCGCGCCCTCGCTGAGCTGCTCGGCCCGCCTTGCCGACGGCAAGGAGCTGAGCGAGCCATTCGCCTCGGCGTTCGGCTCCTGGGAAAACGCGGTCGAGTTTCTCTGCTGCCAGGACGCGGCGGTGGCCCACGTCGACAGGCTGGACCGGCTCGCCTTCGCGGAAATTGAATTGCCCATCGACGTGGCCCGGGTACTGCCGCTCAACGCCAGCGCCGCCGCCACGCAATGCTCGTTCCTGGCCGCCCTGCCGCCGGCCGGGGCGCCGCTGTGCTTCCTGGTTCCGCAGGTGAAGTTCCTCGCCGTCTCCGAGCGCCTGCTTTAATGTGATGTGATCAATGGAGTTGACGATGTTGAAAACCTACCAAGGCAGTTGCCACTGCGGCGCCGTGCGCTTCGAAGCCGACATCGACCTGAGCCGCGAGACCCTCCGCTGCAACTGTTCGATCTGCGCCAAGATCCGCTTCTGGCCGGCGGTCGTGCAGCCGCAGGCGTTCCGTCTGCTGTCGGGACAGAGCGACTTGAAGCTGTACCAGTTCAACAGCAAAACCGAGCACCACTACTTCTGCCAGCACTGCGGCGTGCACCCCTTCGGACAGGGCCAATCTCCGCGCTGGGGCAAGTTCTACGGCGTCAACCTCGGCTGCCTCGACGGCGTCGCCGACGAGGAGCTGGCCAACGCCCCCATCACCTACCTCGACGGCCGCAACGACAACTGGCACACGCCGCCGGCCGAGGTGCGCCACCTGTGAAGCATGGCGGGCCGGCGCTCAGCGGCCGCCGGACACGTCGATGAAGCTGCCGGTGGTGTAGGAAGCCTCGGCCGACAACAACCACAGGGCGGCGCGCGCCACCTCGGCCGCCTCGCCGCCGCGCCCCATCGGCACCGAGGACTGCAAACGCCCGACACGGCCGGGTTCGCCCCCGCTGGCGTGCATCCGCGTGTGGATCAAGCCCGGGCGCACGCCGTTGACGCGGATCTGTTCCTGCGCCACTTCCTTCGCCAAGCCCGTCGTCAGCGCGTCCAGCGCCGCTTTCGACGCGGCGTAGTCGACATACTCCCCCGGCGAACCAAGCACGGCGGCGCGCGACGAGATGTTGACGATGGCGCCGCCGCCGCCGCCGTGTCTAGTCGACATGCGCCGCACCGCCTCGCGCGCGCACAGGAAGCTGCCGGTGACGTTGGTCGCCAAAATACGGTTGATGCGCGCGGCGTCCATCTGCTCGACGCGCATTTGCGGGGCCAGGACGCCGGCGTTGTTGATCAGCGCGTCGAAGCGCCCGAAGCGTTCATCGATCTGCCCGAACATGCGCAGCACCTCGGCTTCGTTGGATACGTCGGCCTGGATCGCCAGCGCGCTTGCGCCGGCGCTTTCAATGGCGGCGACGACGGCCGCCGCGGCGCCCGCATCGCTGTGGTAGTTGATACACACCGTGTAGCCGCGCTCGGCCGCCAGCAAGGCGCAAGCCGCGCCGATACCGCGTCCGCCGCCCGTGACCAAAATCAATTTTTCAGCCATTCCAATGTCCTCCGATTACAATGAGCGAAGCGGCAAGAATAGCACTTCGACGCTCCTGCTAGAAAACGCGGCCGGGCGCATGCTTGGTGATAACATGGACGGGATGGGCTGCCCGCCTTGACTATGACGATGATGAGTCACTTGTTCGCCAAAGCGATATCGGAGGCCGGATGCTGAATGATTACTGCCTGGTTGCACGACTACTCATACCCACCGACGCCCACGTGATTCGCGGCCGCGCCGCTGAACGATGCGTCCGCCCCCGCCCGCGGGGCGGATTTTGCGCCCGCTCCCCGCAGCGCCTTGAGCCATATCAATACCCAAACGTACAGCAAATTCCACGTAAAAATATTGCGTAATATCACCGCTGTTGACTGCGCACGCGCACAACGCCAGGTACTGCAACCAGCGCTGCGTCGAGCAGATGGCGCGGCCGCCTGGGTCCTTCTTATTCCCTTACCAAGTAAGGTCGCAGCCGCCGCCATCGACCGCTATCAGGGAATTTCATCTTGGTTTAAACTGACTGGAGCATGCCACATGGATGAACGAATCAAACAGCAACTGAGCGCCATTCCAAGCAATACCTATCTGAGGGTATGGGGGAAATTCAGTTCGTACACGATCAACGCGCAGTGCGAACAGGGCCTGCTAAAAAGCATCGACTGGACGAACGGCACGATGGTTCTTCACAGCACGACCTACAACAGTGACAACACGGTGCAGTTGGATAAAATCTCGTCGATCGAGGATCATCACACCGGCTCCGGCGCCTCGGGGCCTGTTCAGCAAGCCGATCTGCGCCAGGTCGGCAATGATTGGTATCGGGGCGATGTAAAAATAGAGTAATACCGCAAACTTGCCGACATGCGGGCTGGGCACGGACGGCGCCCGGCCTGCGCCATGCGACGCCGGCCGCTCAGCGCTGCATGCCCCAGCGCCGCACGGTCAGCCGTTCCAGCGTGCGAAAGCCGAGGTTTTCGACCAGCAGCCCGATGACGATCACCATGGCCAGCCCGGCGAACACCTTGTCGGTGTACAGCTCGTTGCGGTTCTGGAAGATGTACCAGCCCAAGCCGCCCTCGCCCGACGAGGTGGTGCCGAACACCAATTCGGCGGCGATCAGCGTGCGCCAGGCGAAGGCCCAGCCGATCTTCAACCCCGACAGAATGGCCGGCAGCGCGCCCGGCACCAGGATGTGCAGCACCAGCCGCAGTCCGTTCAAGCCGTAGTTGCGGCCGGCCATGCGCAGCGTGTCCGGCACGCCCTGGAAGCCGGCGTAGGTGTTCAGCGCCAGCGGCCACAGCACCGAGTGCATCAAAATAAAGATCAGGCTGCCGCGCCCCAGGCCGAACCACAGCAGCGCCAGCGGCAGCAGCGCAATCGCCGGCAGCGGATTGAACATCGACGTCAGCGTTTCCAGCAGGTCGCGCCCGAGCCGGGTCGACACCGCCAGCGAGGTCAGCGCGAAGGCGGCGACGATGCCCGCCAGGTAGCCTTGCAGCAGCACGCCGAGCGACACGGCGACGCGGGCGATCAGCTCGCCGCTGGCGACGCCGCCGACGAAGGCGCGCGCCGTTTGCAGAAAGCTCGGCAGCAGCAAGTCGTTGTCTTGCCAGCGCGCCAGGCCCTCCCATATGATCGCCAGCGCCAGCAACATCACCGCCTTGCGCATCCAGCCCTGCCCCCACACGCGCCGCCCCAGCGGCAGCGGCCGTTCCAGCGTCAACTGGCCGGGCGGCGCCGGCGTGTAGTCAAACTCCTGGCGGATCGGCGGTTCCAGAAGCGCGCTCATATCGCCACCCGGTAGACCGGTTCCGCCGCGCGCCCGGGCGCCGGCGCCGCCTCCGCCGCCCCGTCGAACAGCAGGCCGTGGATGCGCCGGGTCGCCGCCTGGAACTCGGCGCCGCCGGCGCTGTGCAGGCCGAACTGGTGGCTGTTGAGTTCGGCCCGTACCCGCCCCGGATGCGGCGACAGTAGCAGGATGCGGTTGCCGACCACCAGCGCCTCTTCGATCGAATGGGTGACGAACAGCAAGGTGAAACGCAGCTCCTCCCACAGCCGTCCGAGTTCCTCCTGCATTTTGCGGCGCGTCAGCGCGTCGAGCGCGGCGAAGGGCTCGTCCATCAGCAACACTTCCGGCTGCATCGCCAACGCCCGCGCGATGGCGACGCGCTGCTTCATGCCGCCCGACAAGGTGTGCGGATGGGCCTGCTCGAAGCCGTCCAGGCCGACCTTGCCGATCCAGTGCATGGCGCGCTCGCGCGCGTCGCGGCGCGCCAGCCGGCCCGTCGCCAGCAAGGGGAACATGACGTTTTCCAGCACCGTTTTCCATGGCGGCAACTGGTCGAATTCCTGGAACACGACGATGCGGTCCGGTCCCGGCCGCGTCACAGCGCGCCCGTCCAGCTCGATACTGCCCGACTGCGGCGCGATGAAGCCGGCGACCGCCTTCAGCAGCGACGATTTGCCGCAGCCGGACGGCCCCAGCAGCACGAAGCGGTCGCCGCGGTGCACCTCGAAACTGACCTCGTGGGTGGCGCGCACGGTGCGCGCGTCGGTACGGTATTCCAGGTTGACGTCGCGCACGCGCAGCAGCGGTGCCGGCGGCGGCGGCGGCCTGACGATTTGCAGGGTGGGTGGATGCATGCGCTTAGCCCCCATGCGTGATGGCCGGGTCTTCAAAGAAATACGCGTTCCAGTTCGCCGGCAGGTTTTTCAGCACGCCGATGCGGTGCAGGAATTGCGCCATGCCGTAGGTGTTTTGCGGCGCGATCTTGAACTGCACCTGCGGGTTTTTGATGATTTTCAGCAGCAGGTTGCGGTCGACGCCGCTCTTGCTGACGCGCAGGTAGGTGTCGGCGGCGGCCTCGGGGTTGGCGCTGGCGAACTGCGCCGCCTCGACCAGCGCGGCGGTGAAGGCGCGGTAGGTTTTCGGATTGTCCTTGCGGAATTTCTCGGTCGCGTACAACAGCGTCGACGAACTCGGGCCGCCCTGCACGTCATAGGAATTGAGGATGACGTGCGCGTTCGGGTTCTGCGCCAGCTCCTTTTCCTGGTACGGCGAATTGCCGAAGTGACCAGAGATTTCCGTGCCGCCGGCGATCACGGCGGCCGCCGCGTCCGGATGCGGCAGGGTCTGGGTCAGGCGGTCGAGGCGGTTGAACTGCTTCTCGCCCCACTGCTTGGCCGCCGCCATCTGCAGGATGCGCGACTGCACCGACACGCCCACCGCCGGCAGCGCGATGCGGTCCTTGTCGCTCAGGTCCGCCAGGGTGTTGACCTTCGGGTTGTTGCTGACCAGGTAATACGGAAAATTGCCGAGCGAGGCGACGCCCTTGACGTTCTGCTTGCCGGCGGTGCGGTCCCACATCGTCAGCAGCGGCCCCAGGCCGGCGCTGGCGATGTCGATCGAACCCGACAGCAGCGCGTCGTTGACCGCCGGCCCGCCCGACAGCTTGATCCACTCGACCTTGACGTCGACGCCGTCGCGCTTGCCGTACTTCTCGATCAGTTTTTGCTCCTGGGCGATGTTGAGCAGCAGATAGGTGACGCCGTGTTGCTCGGAGATGCGGATGCGGCCCTCGGCCCGGGCCGGCGCGGTCGCCATCAGCGCGCCGCACATCAGGGCCAGGCTGGCGGCGAGCAGGCGTTTCGGGGTCGTGGAAATCAGGGACATGGGCACTCCTTAGAAAAGGTGGTGGAACGAAAAATGCTGCGGGGGCAAATCAAAACGGCACGTCGCCCTCGATGGTGGTGCGGTAAAGTTTGCGGCGCTGGTCGGCCGGGCAGCCGGCCGCCAGGTGCATCAGCGAGCGGTTGTCCCAGAACACCAGATCGTGCGCCTGCCAGCTGTGGCGGTAGATGTGCTGCGGCTTGACACTGTGGGCGAACAACTCGGCCAGCAACGCGGCGCTCTCGTCGTCCGGCAAGCCGACGATGCGGGTGGTGAAATGCTCGCTGACGAACAGCGCGCGCCGCCCGGTTTCCGGATGCACCCGCACCACCGGATGCGTAACCGGGCGCACCTCGTCGATCTGCGCCTGGGTCAGGTTCGGGCGGAAGGGATTGCGCCGTTGCAGCTCGGCGTACTGGGCCAGGTAGCTGTGCTCGGCGTGCGCGCCGCGCACCGCGTGGCGCAGCGCCGCCGGCAGGCTTTCCCAGGCCAGGTGCATATTCGCGAACAGGGTGTCGCCGCCCTCCTGCGGCAACTCCTGGGCGTGCAGCATCGAGCCCAGGCTCGGCACTTCCTTGTACGACAGGTCGGAGTGCCAGAACTGGCCGGCGTCGCCCAGGCCGGTCGGCTGGCCGTTCTCGAAGATGTTGGAAATGAGCAGTATCTCGGGATAGAACGGCAACTGGAACTGGCGCAGCACATGGGTCTGCAGGCGCCCGAAACGACGGCTGAAATCGATCTGCTGCCGCGGCGTGATGCGCTGGTCGCGGAACACCAGCACGTGGTGGTCCAGGTGGGCGTGGTGGATGCGCTGGAAGTCGCCGGCGCCGAGCGGCCGCGCCAGGTCGAGGCCGATAACTTGCGCGCCCAGTGGCGCGTCGAACAGTTCGATGCTGAAACGGGGGGCGACGGGGGCGGAGGCGAGGACGGCTGACATAGGCGGCAGACAGAAGGTGGAAAAGCCCAGTCTATGCCGCGCCGCGCCGTCTGCAAACGAAGCATATCCGATATGAATATGCGCATTCCGCAAGCCGGCGGCGCGCGACAATTTGCGCCGGCCTTGCGCGCGGACAAAGCCGCCGCCGCCCGATTTGCGACAGTGGACCATGGCGTCACGCGCGCCCATCGCTTTTTGCCGGAGCACCGCCATGCCGTCACCGCAGCCGTTCGAATGGATTGAATCGCTGGCCAACGCCAGTTTCCTGTGGGGTCCGTTCTTCTTTTCGATCCTGTTCCTGCTGGTTGTCACGCGCACCGCGCATTCCTACTACGCGCACGTCAACGAACGCCTGACGCCGCCGGCCTTGGCCGAGGAACGCCAGGACTACCGCAACTACTTCCGCCTGTCGATCGTCTCCGGCCTGCTGCTGGTGTTCCTGTCGGTGGGCTGGTGGATGTACGCGCAGTTGCACGACCATCTGTTCCAAGGGGTGATCATCGGACTCGAAAGGGACCAGCAAATCGTCCCCGCCGACGACGACCTGTACTACCGGGCGGTGCAACGCGACGCCGGCGTTGGCCGCGTCACCCGCGACTACCATTTCGTCATCGTGCGCGCCACGCCGTTCACCCGCAACGAGATCTTCAGGCTCCAGTTGTACCCCGAGGCGGGCGCGATCAGCGAGGCGCCGCCGACGCCGAAGGAACTCAAGGTGTCGTATCGCGGTACAACACGCGACAAATATCAGCTCGTGCGCGACGGCGATACGTACAAATTGGTGTTGGTGGGGAGCTAGGATGGCGATACGACTGTTCATGGCGCTGTGCGCCACCGGCCTGTGGTGCGGCGCGGCGCTGGCCGACTGCACGGCGCGGGACCGGCGCGACATGCGGGAAGGCGGCATGAACGAGGCGCGCATCCGCCACTTCTGCAGCACGCTCGAGCACCGGGCGCGCGAGGCGCCGGCGCCGGCGAGCGCGGCGTCCGCTTCACGTCAAAGCAATATCTGCCTGACCCAGCTGACATCGTGCGCGCTGAACCGCGCGGGAGCGGTCGGCGCGACCTGCTGGTGCAACACGGCCGCCGGACCGGCGCGTGGCAGGCTGGCCGAGCAGTGAAGAGCGCAATGTTCGTAGGTCGGCTTAGCCCAAGGGGCGTAACCCGACTGGCGTCGGCAGCGGCTCGGCGTCGGCGTCGGCTTACGCGTTCCGCCAATCCGACCTACGACAAGCGTTGCCGACAAGAGCGTGGCGTCAGGCGATGGCGGCGTAGCGCTCAAGCCGGCTCTTCATGCGCGGCGCCAATTCATGCGCCGCCCCGACCGTGATTTCAAGGTCGTTGAGCAAGCCGTCCTGCAAGCCATACACCCAGCCGTGCACGCTGACTTCCTGGCCGCGGTCCCAGGCGTCCTGCACGATCGTGGTCTGGCAAACGTTGACGACCTGCTCGGTAACGTTCAACTCGCACAGGCGGTCGGCGCGCTGGCCGCTCGTCAGCACGTCGCCCAGGTAGCGCTCGTGCTTCTGGTGCACGTCCTGCACGTGGCGCAGCCAGTTGTCGGCCAGGCCGATGCGCGTGCCCGTCATGGCCGCGTGCACCCCCTTGCAGCCGTAGTGGCCGACGATGATCACGTGCTTCACCTTGAGCACGTCGATGGCGAACTGCAGCACCGACAGGCAATTCAAGTCCGAATGCACCACCACGTTGGCGATGTTGCGGTGGACGAAAACGTCGCCCGGCGCCAGGCCGAGCAACTCGTTGGCCGGCACGCGGCTGTCGGAGCAGCCTATCCACAAGTATTCGGGGGATTGCTGCGACTCCAGCTTCTTAAAAAAATTCGGCTCCTTGGCCACCATCGCATCGGCCCACGCGCGGTTGTTTTGCAGCAGTGAGGCCAGAGCCGAGACGCTTTTCGGTTCGTTCATAATCTTCCATTCACACGTAATAAGACCGCCGAACCACTCTTCAAAGGGGCGATTCAACGGTCGTCAAATAGGGGCGCCTGCGCGCCCCGATACTTCTGTCGGCAAAATTACTCGAAGAAGTCCTTAACTTTGTCTTTCCAGGTCTTGCTTTGCGGGCTGTGCTTGGCGCCGCCTTCCGTGGTTGACTTCTCGAAGTCGCGCAGCAGCTCTTTCTGCTTTTCCGTCAGCTTGACCGGCGTTTCGATCGCCACGTGGCAGAACAGGTCGCCGGCGTAGCCGGAGCGCACGCCCTTGATACCCTTGCCTTTGAGGCGGAAGGTTTTACCCGACTGGGTGCCTTCGGGAATCGTGAACGATACCTTGCCCGACAGCGTAGGCACTTCGATCTCTCCGCCCAGGGCCGCCTTGGTGAACGATATCGGCATCTCGCAATGCAGGTCGTCGCCTTCGCGCTGGAACACGGCGTGCGGCTTGATGTGGATTTCCACGTACAGGTCGCCCGCCGGGCCGCCATTGGTACCCGGTTCGCCGTTGCCGGACGAGCGGATGCGCATGCCGTTGTCGATACCGACCGGAATTTTCACTTCCAGCGTCTTGTTGCGCTTGATGCGCCCGGCGCCGCCGCACGGCGCGCACGGGTCGGTGATGACCTTGCCGCTACCATGGCATTTCGGGCAGGTTTGCTGGATGCTGAAGAAACCTTGCTGCATGCGCACCTGGCCGTGGCCGGCGCACGTGGTGCAAGTGGACGGCGACGTGCCGGGCTTGGCGCCGGAACCGTGGCAAGTGTCGCACTTGTCCCACGACGGCACGCGGATGGTCGTGTCGAAGCCGTGCGCCGCCTGCTCCAGCGTAATTTCCAGGTTGTAGCGCAAGTCGGCGCCGCGGTAGACCTGCGGGCCGGCGTTGCGGCTGCGGCCGCCGCCCCCGAAGATGTCGCCGAAGATGTCGCCGAAGCTGTCGGCGAAGCCGCCCTGGCCGCCGCCAAAGCCGCCGCCACCGCCCATGTTCGGGTCCACGCCGGCGTGGCCGTAACGGTCGTACGCTTCGCGCTTTTCCGGATTGGTCAGCATTTCGTAGGCTTCTTTGACTTCCTTAAACTTTTCTTCCGATTCCTTATTGTCCGGATTGCGGTCCGGATGATATTTCATCGCCAGTTTGCGGTAAGCCTTTTTGATCTCTTCTTCCGAAGAGTTCTTCGCGACACCAAGTGTCTCGTAAAAATCACGCTTTGCCATGTTGTCGGCACCTTGCAGTCTAACTTACTGATGTACTAGTTACACGAAAAAGCCGAGTCGAGTACCGCGTTAGTCGGTCGCTCGGCTCGGCATGTCGGCGCGGCGCGTTGCCGCGCCGTAGCGCTCGACCTCAAAGTCGCTAAAGATTACTTACTATCTTTAACTTCCTTGAAATCGGCGTCGACGACATCGTCTTGCTTGGCGTTCGACTCGGACGCGCCAGCAGCTTGCTGGGCGCCTTCGCCGCCGCCGGCCGCCGCTTGCTGCGCTTGCGCGTCAGCGTACATCTTCTCGCCCAGCTTTTGCGAGGCGCTCGACAGCGCGGCAATCTTGGCGTCGATCTCGGCCTTGTCGGCGCTTTTCAGCGACGTTTCCAGGTCGGTGATGGCGGCGTCGATTTTTTCTTTCTCGCCCGCTTCCAGCTTGTCGCCGTATTCAAGCAGCGATTTGCGGGTCGAGTGCACCAGCGCGTCGGCCTGGTTGCGCGACTCGGCCAATTCCTTGACTTTCTTGTCTTCTTCGGCGTTCAGCTCGGCATCTTTCACCATCTTCTGGATTTCCGCCTCGGTCAGACCGGAGTTGGCCTTGATCGTGATCTTGTTTTCCTTGCCGGTGGCCTTGTCTTTCGCGCCGACGTGCAAAATGCCGTTGGCGTCGATGTCGAAGGTCACTTCGATCTGCGGGGTGCCGCGCGATGCCGGCGGAATACCTTCCAGATTGAATTCGCCCAGGCCCTTGTTGCCGGCGGCGATTTCGCGTTCGCCCTGGAACACTTTAATCGTGACCGCGGGCTGGTTGTCGTCGGCCGTCGAGAAGACCTGGCTGAACTTGGTCGGGATCGTGGTGTTTTTGTGGATCATCTTGGTCATCACGCCGCCCAGGGTTTCAATACCCAGCGACAGAGGCGTGACGTCCAACAACAGCAAGTCTTTGCGCTCGCCCGACAACACCGAACCCTGGATCGCCGCGCCAACCGCCACGGCCTCGTCCGGATTGACGTCCTTGCGCGGCTCTTTGCCGAAGAACTCTTTGACTTTTTCCTGCACCTTCGGCATACGGGTCATACCGCCGACCAGGATGATGTCGTCGATGTCGGACACCTTGACGCCGGCGTCCTTGATCGCGGTGCGGCAAGGCTCCATCGTCGCGGCGATCAGCTCTTCCACCAGCGACTCCAGCTTGGCGCGGGTCATTTTCAGGTTCAGATGGACCGGCGCGCCGTTCGCCATGGCGATGTACGGCTCGTTGATTTCGGTCTGCTGCGACGACGACAGTTCGATCTTCGCGCGCTCGGCCGAGGCCTTGATGCGTTGCAGGGCGATTGGATCTTTTTTCAGGTCCAGGCCGTTGATTTTTTTGAATTCTTCGATGATGTAATCGATGATGCGCTGGTCGAAGTCTTCGCCGCCGAGGAAGGTGTCGCCGTTGGTCGACAACACTTCGAACTGCTTTTCACCGTCGACGTCGGCGATCTCGATGATCGAGACGTCGAACGTGCCGCCGCCCAAGTCATACACGGCGATCTTGCGGTCGCCCTTTTCGGTCTTGTCCAGGCCGAAGGCCAGCGCGGCCGCGGTCGGCTCGTTGATGATGCGCTTGACGTCCAGACCGGCGATACGGCCGGCGTCCTTGGTGGCTTGGCGCTGCGAGTCGTTGAAGTAGGCCGGTACCGTGATGACGGCTTCGGTGACTTCTTCGCCGAGGTAGTCCTCGGCGGTTTTCTTCATCTTGCGCAACACTTCGGCGGAAATTTGTGGCGGCGCCAGCTTCTTGTCGCGCACACCGATCCATGCGTCGCCGTTGTCGGCTTTCATGATCTGGTAAGGCATCAGGGCGATGTCTTTTTGTACTTCTTTCTCGTCGAACTTGCGACCGATCAAACGCTTGACCGCGTACAGCGTGTTCTGCGGGTTGGTGACGGCCTGGCGCTTGGCCGGCGCGCCAACCAGGATTTCGCCATCTTCTTGGTAAGCGATGATCGACGGCGTCGTGCGTGCGCCTTCGGCGTTTTCGATTACCTTTGGTTGACCGTTTTCCATGATGGAAACGCAGGAATTTGTGGTTCCCAGATCGATACCGATAATTCTACCCATGATTTTTTTCCCTTAATTTGCTGAAGTTCAGATGGTTCTTATATGTGGAAAAACTGTGTGCTTTCAAGATCTTCTTGATGCCGCACGGCTTATTATTTGTACTTATTTTGCTTGCGCGGTGGTGACGATGGCGGGACGCAGCAGGCGGTCCGCGATCATGTAACCCTTTTGCAACACTGCCACGACCGTATTGGCTTCCTGCTCCGCCGGCACCACGGCCACCGCCTGGTGCTTCATCGGATCGAGCTTGTCGCCCTGCGTCGGGACGATTTCCAGCAAGCGGTTTTTCTCGAACGCCGACGTCAATTGTTTCAACGTCATCTCGACGCCCTCTTTGAGCGACTCGATCGACGGCGTTTCCACCGTCAAGGCCATTTCCAGGCTGTCTTTGACCGGCACCATGGCCTCGGCGAAGCTCTCGACGGCGAATTTGTGCGCCTTGGCGACGTCTTCCTGGGCGCGGCGGCGGATGTTTTCACCATCGGCTTTGGCGCGCATGAAGGCGTCGTGCATTTCAGCAAGACGCGCTTCGGTGCTGGCCAGCTGCTCTTCCAGGGTCGGTTCGGCGGGAGTCGATGGCGCGGCCTCGGCCTGCGCATTAGGTACAGCTTGGTTTTCCTGATCTTGCATCTAAAAGACTCCTACAATCAATGACTTAAATTAGTTTGGCTTGACTTCTGTACGGCACTGTAGCCAGATGGGGATATATCCTACTGTTTCAAGGGGTATTACTGGCGAGCATTTTCGCCGCCCGCCCCTATCCCAACGTTACAAAACTTCGTCTGCCGGGATGTTTCCTTTTGCGCCAGAAGGTCTACTATGGATAAGGAAGACCCGCTGCGCGCCATGCAGCACCCCCTAATCCGGGAGCGCATCATGAAAACCTCCATCATCGCCGCGGCCGTCCTGGTCTACGCCGTCCTCACCACGGCGTGGATCTGCTATACCGAATTGACGCTGCCTTGACGCGGCCCGCTTTTCAGCGTGCTTCTCGGCGTGCTTTTCGGCGTGCTTTTCGGCTTGTTTGTCAGACAAGTTATTCCAACAGCCGGCTATTTTAACAGTGTCGCCGCCGCTCCCGCCACTGGCGCGATGCGCGCCGGCGCGCGGCGCCGGACGGTGTGGCGACAAAACCGCGCCGGCGCCGTCCGCTACCGGGCTAGTTGGCGGCGCCCAAGGCCAGCGCCGCCGCGCGGGCCGCCGCGCCGTCGCGGTTGTCGGCGTCGCGCTGGGCCGCCGTCTTCATGGTCGGCCAGCCTATCATGTGCTGCTCGGCGATTTCGGCCAGGCCGGCGATCCAGGCCGGCGTCTCGTTCAAGCAGGCGATGTAATGGAATTGCTTGCCGCCGGCGGCCTCGAAGTCGTGCTTGGCCTCCATCGCGATCTCTTCCAGCGTTTCCAGGCAGTCGCTGGTGAAGCCCGGGCACAGCAGGTCGACGCTGGCGACGCCGTCGCGCGCCAGTTGCTGCAGCGTCGGCGCGGTGTACGGCTGCAGCCACTCGGCCTTGCCGAAGCGCGACTGGAACGTCACCAGGTACTGTTGCGGCGCCAGGCGCAGCTTGGCGGCCAGCAGGCGCGCCGTCTTCAGGCACTGGCAATGGTAGGGGTCGCCCAACAGCAGGGTGCGCTTGGGCACGCCGTGGAAGCTCATCACCAGTTTTTGCCCGCGGCCGTGCGCCTCCCAGTGCGCCAGCACGCTATCGCGCAGGACGTCGATATAGGCGTCGTGGTCGTGGTAATTCTTAACGAAGCGCAACTCGGGCACGTTGCGCACCTGCGCGTAGTGCTCGAACACGGCGTCGTAGATCGAACCGGTGGTGGTGCCGGAGTATTGCGGATAGGCCGGCAGGATGGCGACGCGCTCGCAGCCGTCGGCCTTCAGCCTGGCCAGCACCTCGGGCAGCGACGGCGAACCGTAGCGCATCGCCATGGCGACGGTCAGGCCGTCGTGGCCGCGCTGGCCCAGCGCGCCGCGCAGCAACATGGCCTGCCGCTGCGTGTGCACCTTCAACGGCGAGCCGTCGCCGGTCCAGATGGACGCGTATTTTTTCGCCGACTGGCCCGAGCGGAACGGCAGGATAATCACATGCAGGATGCACCACCACAGCAGACGCGGAATTTCGACGACGCGGCGGTCCCACAGGAATTGCTTCAGATAGCGCCGCACCGCCGAGCGCGTCGGCGCGTCGGGCGTGCCCAGGTTCACCAGCACGACGGCGCTGCGGTCGACGTTGCCGTGTATAAAGGGGGGTTCTTTTAAGAAGGACATGGCGGGCTTCGCGAGGCGGTGAACGGGAATAGCACGCCATTATAGATAGGAATGCGGCGGCCCGTCCGGCAAAGACGCGGCGGCGGCGTCTTCCGTGCGCAGCGGCAACGTCAGCGTGATTTCGGTGCCCCGCCCCACGACGGAGGCGATGTCGATGCACCCGTCGACGCCCACCACGCGCTCGCGCATGCCGATCAGTCCGATGCCCTGGCTGGCGGCGCCGGCGTCGAAGCCGGCGCCGTTGTCGGCGATGGTAATTTGCAGGTTGTCGTCTTCCTCGATCAAGAACAGCGTTACCGTGGTCTTGCTCGCCCGCGCGTGCTTGACGACATTCGACAACGCCTCCTGGACCAGCCGGTAGGCGGCGATGGCCAGCGAACCGTCGAGCCGGCTGACGTCGCCGACGCACTGGAAGTTGAACTGGCCGACGCCGGCGCGGCCGTAATTGTTGACCATTTCCTCGACCGCGCCGTCCAGGCCGAGCATGTCGAGCACCTCCGGGCGCAGCCGCCTGACGATGTTGCGCGCGCTGGCGTACAGGTTCGACGTCAACTCGATGGTGGACTGCGCCCGCTCCTTGATTTCCTCGACGGCCGGGCTGTTGTCGGCGGCCGTCGCCAGCGCGAGGATGCGCTGCGAGTTCAGGCGCGCGGCGATCAGCGTGGCGTTGAGCTCGTCGTGGATTTCAATGGCGATGCTCTTGCGCTCGTCCTCGACGGCGGAATTGACTTTTTGGATCAGCTTGCGTTTTTCGGCGTCCGATTTCAAGGCTTCGTTGCGCGACTTCAACAGGTCGCGGGTCCGCGCCTGCACCTTGTTTTCCAGGTTCTGCTTCGACTGGCTCAAGCCGACCGCCATGGCGTTGATCGACGCTTGCAAATCGCCGATTTCGCCGCCCGTCGTCACCCGCACCTGCACCTGGTAGTGGCCGGCCATGATGGCGCGCACGGCGCAAATGGTGGACGCCAGCGGCCTGCTGAGTATGCGCCGCAGATACAGCGCGAAGCCGACCGTTGCCACCAGCACGCACAGGGTGATGATGGATTCGACGACGAGACGGTGGCGCTGCCTGGCCTGCAGGCTGGACGGCGACATCGTGACCCGCACATAGCCGATGACGTCGGCGCGCACCACCTTCGGCGGGCCTTCGGCAATGCCGGACACGTGCGGGCCGCCGTCCGAATAGTCGCTGATGGCCAGGGTCTGCTTGTTGATGGGCGCCTCGCACACCACGTCGCCGGCCGCGCGGCGCACATTGGTGGCCAGGTGCAGGCGCGCGCTGCGTTGCGCGTTGAGGATCTCGATCCGGTAAATATCGCTGTCGGCCTTGACCAGGCCGTTGACGATGCGCCGCAGATCGCCGGCGTTGCCGGACACCACGCCGTATTCGGCGCTGTCGGCCAGGGCCGTGGCGATCACGCGGCCGCGCTCGTCGAGTTCCTCGGCCACCTCCGACAGGCGCGCCTGGTAGGAGCACAGCACGACCGTCAGGAACATCATGACGACCGGCAAAATCGTGATCAGGACCAGGCGCGCGCCGATGCCCCAGTTTTTCCAGCCGACGGGCCTCATGGCTGCCGCGCCGGCGGTTTGCGCGACAGGCGCCGGGCCTTCTCGTTGACCACCAGGTTCAGCGACTCGGCCACGTCGTCGTTGACGATGACGCTGTAATATTTCGCGTACTGCGGCTCGGGCACTTTTCCGGTGCCGTCGACTTCGCCGATCAGCTCTTCGATCTGGGCGTGGATGTCGTCGTTGTCGGAATAGATCGAGGCGAGCGCGCCGGCCTTGACCAGGCCCGCCGAAAAACCGATCACGGACTGGTTGTGGCGATAGCTGGTCATCAGGATGTTGCGGATATTCTCGGGGTTGTAGAGGGCGCCGTCGGGCATCACCAGCAGGGTCGGCACGTCGGCGATGCGGTTCAGCACACGGTTCAGCTTGCTTCCGGCGGCGAAGTGCTCGATGCGCAGCGTGCTGCCGGCCTGGACGGCGGCGCGCTGCAGCAGCGGTTCCAGGTAGCTGGTCTTGTCGCTCAAAATGACCGCCACCGTCACCGCTTGTTTATACAGCAGCGTGATGAGCCGCAACTGCAGCGCCGGCGACGGCTCGGCGTAGATCGCCGTGACGGCGGCGGCGCGCGGCCCGGGCGCGGCGTCGAGAATGCCGCGGTAGGCCAGGCCGGAGGTGTACACGGCGATGATGACGCCGTCGACGTTTTGCTGCAGCAGCGCGCGCAAGGCCGCCGGTCCGACCGCGATGTAGATGGCGCCGCTTTTCGCCTGGCGTTTGCCGGCGTCCGTCGACACCTGCGCCGCCGGCATGGCCTTGCTCAACGCGGCAACGATGCCGCGGGTGCTCTCGCTGTCGTCCGACACGGCAATGTGGACGGCGTGGTTGTGCGGCGCGGCGGCCCCGGCGGCGCCGCCGCAGAGCGGCGCCAGCGCCAGCACGATGCCGCCTAGCGCCGCTGCGCCCCGCGCGGCGCTTTTATATAGGCGGCGTAGACGGATCGGCATTCAAAAACCGACCGTCAGCGAAAAGACGTATTGCATGCCGTCGTCGTAACGGCTTTCGCGGATTTTGCCGATGTCGTCGAAGTAGGCGGCGCCGCGATGGCGCAGGCGCGATACCGAGAGGGACGGCGTGACGGTGGTGTCTTTTTCGATCCGGAAGGATTTTGACAAGACCAGGTCGGTGCGGCCGTAGGGCGTCTGCCCCTGCGTGCGCTCGCCATAGCCGTAGTATCCCAGCGCGTAGCGCCAGCCGCCGCGCAGCGTGCGGGCCAGGCCGACGGCGCCGCTGTGGCGGGCGTACTGGGTTCGTTCATACACGGTCGAGGCGTGGTTGTTGAGGTAGGAATAGGCGGCAAACATGCTCCAGTTGTCGGCGGGGACATAGTTCAATTGCATCTCCAGGCCGCTGAGCCTGGCCGAGTTGTCGTTGGTCGGCAGAAACGAGGCGCTCTGTAGCTTTTCGGAAATCAAGCCGGTCAGCTTGTCGTCGAACAGCTTGGCGTCGACCAGCACGCCGTAGTGCGGAAAATTGCCCAGGTAGCCGATTTCCTTCGAGACGATCTTTTCGCCGCTCAGCTTGGCCGGCGAGATGGCGTTGCGGTAGAAGCGGCCCGTGACGGCGCCGTTCAGCGGCGCGCTGAAGTTGCTCGCCGGGTAGCTCCAGTCGGCGCGCTGCTCCAGCATGTCGGGCATGCGCACCGCCCTCGACAGCACGAAGCGCATGCTGCTGTGGGCGTCGAGGTGGACGTTCAGCGCGATGCGCGGGGAAAACGCCGAGCCGGTTAACGTGTTCTTCTCCAGGAAGCCGCCGGCGTTGACGTTCAGGGCGGCGCCCGGCTTGTATTCGACGTTGGAGAAGGCGCGCCAGGTGGTGTTGTCGACCCTGCCGGCGAGATAGGTGTCGGACACCGCGTTGTCGCGGCGCACGCCGACGCCATTGACCATCCTCAAGGCGCTGGAAACAATCGCGATGTCCTGGAATTCGACGTCGGAGCGCACCTCGGACAAGTCCTGGTTGCTGTCGACGCAGATTTTTTCGCGCGCCTGCGCGCCCAGCGCGCGGATGGCCGCGCGCGCGGCCGCCGCCAAGCTATCCTCGGCGGCGTTGCCGGACGGCGCGACGCGCCCCGCCAGCACCTCGTTCGCATACACCGGATTGGCGCGGCTCAACCGGTACAGCTCCGGCAGCAGCGCCACGCTGGGCACGCAGCTGCGCCAGGCCTGGCCCCGGCTTTGTTTCGTCACGTACGCTTGCACCTGCACCGCGTGGTGATCGGTCAGGTTGTTTTTCCATGTCGCGCTGACGGAATAGTCGCGCACCCGAATGTCCGGGAAGCGTATCTGGCTGGCGTCGACGAATTCCATCTGGTTGACGCCCTGCACCACGGACGCTTGCAGGTCGAGCGTTTCATCGTCCGAGAGGGTGGTCAGCGCGCGCAGGTTCAGGCGCGCCAGGCGGCTGGTGTCGTGGCCGGCGCGCATCGTCGACGCATAATCGAAGCCCTTGTCGCCCAGGTGCTCCGCCGTCACCCGGTAGGCGGTGCGCTCGCCGAGCCTGCCGCCGTAGCGCGCCATGGCGCCGAATTCCTGCAGCGTGCCGCCGTTGGCGCGCAGCAGCGCGCCGTCGGCCTCGCTCGGATGCTTGGTGATGATGTTTACGATCGCCAACATGGAATTGGCCCCGTAGGACGCGCTGTTGGGGCCGCGGATCACTTCGATTTTCTCGATGTCCTCCAGCACCACCGGCAGCGCGTTCCAGTCGACCAGCGCGATGCGCAGGCCGTACACGGACATGCCGTCGACCAGCACGTTCATGCGCCTGGGAACGAGGATGTTGGTGCCGTGGTAGTTGATGCGGTAGTCGCTGCCGGTGACCCGCGTCACCGCCATTCCCGGCACCAGCCGGAGCGCGTCGGGGATGCTGCGAATGCCGAATTTTTTCAGCATGTCGGCGGTGATGATGGTGACGCTGCCCGGCACGTCGACCAGCGACTGGCGCAGGCGCGTCGGCGTCAGCACCATTGGAATGTCGCTGCCGATATCCGCTTCCGCGGCCAGGGCGGCGCAGGGCCACGCGGCGGCCAGCGCCGCCGGCGCGGCGATCAATACTGCGGTTCGCAGGGAAAATGGCATATTAGTAGCAGTCCAGGGTACCAGCCGATGGCCGGTTGGAGGAAGGGGGATGGCGGGCCGCGGCGGGGGGGGGGGGGGGGGGGGGGGGGAGAGAGGGGGGGGGGGGGGGGGGGGGGGGGCGGGGCCCCCCAGTCTCGAAGGGGGGGTGGGGTTGTGGAGGGGGATGTCAGGGGGTGGGAGGGGAGGGGGGAAACAGATGGAGATGAACAGCAAGGAACGACCGGAGGGGGGGGCCCCCCCCCCCCCCCCCCCCGCCAGCCCCCCCCCCCCCCCCCCCCCGGCCGTTACGGCAGGATGTCGCAACCGGCCCCCGGGCTTGGCGGGGCGCTATCCGGGTAGGCTTTTTCCGGGGAAATGTAGACCGGCGTGCTGGCCGTGAAGCCGTCGGCGAAATGCGCTTCGACGAAGGTCGCGCCCCAACCTTGCGCCGGTTTGTCGATCGGCGTGCGCAGTTCGCGTTCGTCCTGCTCCATCTCGATGCTGCTGGCGACATAGCGGATGCCGCAGGCATAGCGGAAATCGCGCGACAGCGGATTGTGCGCGACCCACTTCACCAGCCGCACCGGCGCTTCGGAAAAGCGCACGTTCAGGATGCTGGCGCCATCCTCGTGGTCGACTTCGGCGAGCAGCTTGGGCATCCTGACGGCGTGCTGCAGACGGTTGGTGAAGGGCACCAGCGAATCCTCGGTAAAGCCCTTGATGCCGTAGTGGTTGCTGTTCGGCGCCACGCGCAAGGTCTTGACGCCTGGAAGCTTATCGAAATACAGCCTGGCGTTGTCGGGCGTGAAGAAATCGTCGCCGCTGGCGTTGACGATGTATTTTGGTATGGCAAGACGGTGCGCGTAGGACGTGTTCAAATAGCGCAAGGGATCTTCGATATCCATCAGCTTGCGGAACTCTTTCGTCTGCAGGCGCTCCATGATCCCTTCGTTGACATACGGGGTCAGCGCCAGCGGCCAATGGCCGCCATACACCTTGAAGGTGTGTTCCAGCATCCTCTTCGTGTTCAGGCCGTCGAACACGAACGGCACGATGGCGTCGACGCGGCGGTCGACGATCGCCGTGTGCCAGGCGGCCCAGCCGCGCTTCGAGGTGCCCGCCGCGATGAAGCGGCGCACGCCCCAGCGGCGCAGCTCGATTTCCGCCAGGTCCATGGTTTTTACGGCGGCCGCCATCATCGGCACGTGCAGCGAGGCGTAGGGGCGCGCTTCCGGGGCGTCCAGGAATAGTTTCCAGCTGTGGGCGACGCTGTCGTCCTCCCGTCTGCCGCGGGTATCGTTTTCATACGTCAGGTATTGATTCGGCACATTGCTGACGGAAATGACGATGGTGCGGGTTTTTTGCGCGACCGAGCGCAAGACTTGCTCGGGAAAGTCGGTCGGCGCCTGGCCGGGAACGCTTTCCCCGGCGTTGACGCCGTTATTGATGACCAGCAGCGCGCGCTGCGACAGCGCGTTTTCCGGGATGAAAATTTCCACCTCATGCGACCATCTCGCCGGGGTGACAACAAAACCGGGCGTCCAGTTCTGCGACTCCAGCTTGTACGCGCGTTTCTCGACGCCCTCGGTGACGCTGCTGCCCGAGTGGCTGTACTGCAGCGGCAGGTTGGCCTGTTCCTTGCGGTAGCAGGCCAGCACGTCGCTGAAGTCGGTGCGCCGCCCGTCCAGGCATTCGCCCGGGCCGGACTTGTCGGCGGCGGCGTGCGCGGCGGTGCAGGAACTCGCGGCAAAGACCAGCGCGCAAACCAAGCTGAGATTATTTTTCATTGCGGACTTTATAGAGAAGGGATCGGGTGGGCAAAAGCTGTCGCCGCCTTCCGCGGCGAAGCGGAAGGCGGCATTCAGGGCGTGAGTAGTTCGTGTTTGATCGCCAGGCGGGCGATGTCGGCCATGCGCGTCATGCCCAGCGCCTCTTTGACCGCCTGGCTGAGGTTGCTGATGGTCTTCGGCGACAGTTTGAGTTGCTCCGCCATTTCGAGATTGGTCATGCCCTTGGCCATCAGGATGAAGACGTCGAACTCGCGTTCGTCGAGCAGCGACTGCGGCGAATAATCGCCGCGTACCGACAGATTGGCCAAACGCTCGGCGATCAAGGGCAAGAAATACAGGCCGCCTTCATGCGCGCGCGTCACCGCGTTGGCCAGGTCGGCAGGATCGCAGTCCTTGGTGAGGAAGGCGCGCGCGCCGATCTTGTAGCTTTCCTTGATCAGGCTATCCTGGTCGAACTGGCTGAGGAAAATGATCCTGGCGCCCGGATGCGCTTTGAGCACCTCCTTGGCGGCGTCGATCCCGGTGGCGCCGTCGCCGAAGCGAATGTCCAGCATCAGCACGTCCGGCAGTAATTCGGTATACTTGCAAATGGCTTCGCGCGGCGTTTTGACCTGCCCCACCACCTCGATGCCAAAACTGGCCAGCGCCACCGCAAACCCCGACATGACGATCGGATGGTCGTCGGCCAGTAGTACTCTGATCACCGCTTTTGTTTCTACACTCACCGCACGCCCTCCACGTTTTAAATTCTAAAAAGCTACATTTTGCGAGCACGAACAATGCCAGCATCTGGCAATATTTGTACGTCTAAACAGCAACTTATTGATGCAAATCAATATGTCTATAGCAATGATACTTAAAAATAAATGTTCTTGAATTATTCATCTGTAAAGCACTAGAAGGGCCGCGCCTGTGGGCGGCAATGAGGCGGCATTCAGCTGCGGCGGCCGGCCGCCGGGGATGCTTTTTAGGAGTGGCGGGCGACTAGGCGGCCCGATCGATTTTTCACTGCGAACCTGGGCGACCATGACAATTACACTTAATCAATACGAAGCCCGGGCGCGCAGGGTGGGTTTATGATTCAGGGATACATTCTGGATGAAAACAAGGTGCCGCTCCCCTGCGCCGACGTGGCACGCTGGGCGCGCTGGATGGGGCAGGAGCCGGCGGCGCACCGCGTGGCCCGCGATGAAACCGAGCGCTACCTGGTCAGCACCGTTTTCCTCGGCATCGACCAGCACCGCGCTTTCGGCGAGGGCGAGCCGATGCTGTTTGAGACGACGGTATGGTTTGCCGACGGCGAGCGCGCCGACTCGCAGCGCTACCAGTGCTGGAACGAGGCCGTTGCCGGCCACGCGCGCGTGAGCACGACGCTGGCGATGAATATAGCCAGCGCCGACGCCGCCGCGGCGGCCGCGCTGCGCGCCATGGTGGGCCGCCGCTGCGAGGTCAATGAAAGCGCTGAAACGGCTGGCGTTGTCGACGCCGCCGATGTGGGCGAGCGCATTGACGGCGCCGAGCGCGCCGCCGCCGCCGCCGGCGCCGCCGCCGTCGACGGCCGCGTGCCGATCTGGATCATTTACGACCATCCGGCCGACTATCCGCACTGTTTCGTGGCGCGCAAATTTTTGTACGACGGCGCGTCGACGGCCACCGAGACGGTATTGACGGCGACCTCGCTGACGCTGATCCGGCGAAACGTCATCAACGCCATGCCGCACGTGCCCAACTGCCTGGAACGCGCCCCCGGCGACGACGCCGTCATCGTCGAATGCTGGGTGTAAAGCCGGGTCTGGCTGTAGGGCCCTCAAGTTACTTGGCTACGGCCGCCAACTTAAGCTCAGGAGGCCAGCAGTTCGCGCGCGTGCTTGCGCGTGGTGGCGGTGATCTCCAACCCGCCCAGCATGCGCGCCACCTCCTCCACCCGCGCCTTGGCGTCGAGGATGTCGATGCGCGAGGCCGTCTTGCCGCTCGCCAAAGTGCTTTTCGCCACCTGGAAGTGCTGGTTGGCCTGGCTGGCCACTTGCGGCAAATGCGTCACGCACAGCACCTGGCGCTCCCGCCCCAGGCGTTTCAGCAGGCGCCCGACCACTTCGGCCACGGCGCCGCCGATGCCGCTGTCGACTTCGTCGAAGATCAAGGTCGGGGTGGTCGTCGCGTTCGAGGTGATAACGGAAATGGCCAGCGCGATGCGCGCCAGTTCGCCGCCCGAGGCCACCTTCGCCAGCGGCCGCGGCGCCGTGCCGGCGTGGCCGGCGACGAGGAATTCCACCTGCTCCAGGCCGCTGCTGCTCGGCTCGCACGGGTTCAGCGCCACCTCGAAGCTGCCGCCGCCCATGCTCAACTCCTGCATCGCGCGGGTGACGGCGCCGCCCAGCTCCAGCGCGGCGACGCGCCGCGTCAGCGACAGCTTACCGGCCTGCTCCAGGTACAGCGCCATGATTTGTTCCTCTTGCCGGCGCAAGCCCTCGATGTCGCTGGCCTCGGCCAGTTGCTGCAACTTCGACGACAGTTTGGCGTGCTCGTCGGGCAGCTCCTCCGGCGTGACGCGGAACTTGCGCGCCATGCCGTGGATCGCTTCCATGCGCGCGTCGAGCCGGCGCAGGCGCTCCGGGTCGAGTTCGACCCGGTCCAGGTAGTCGTTCAGCGCGTACACCGATTCCTGCAACTGGATGCGCGCCGATTCGATCAGGTCGATCACCGGTTGCAGGCCGGCGTCGACCGACACCAGCTTGCCCAACTTCTGGTTCAGCAGCGACAGTTGCGACAGGATCGGTTGGTCTTCCTGCTCGGAAATGACGGCCAGCGTGTCCTGCGCGCCCTCGAGCAGGCTGGCGGCGTGCGACAGGCGGCTGTGCTCGTTGGTAATCTCGGTCCACTCGCCCGGCTTGGCGCCGAGCTTTTCCAGCTCGCCGACCTGCCATTCCAGCCGCTCGCGCTCGTACAGCACGTTGGCGGCGTTGGTTTCGAACTCCTCGCGCTGGCGCACCAGCGCGCGCCAGTTCTTGTACAGGCCGGCGACCGCGCGCACGCCGGCCTCGGCGCCGCCCTCGCGGCTGACGGCCTGGGCGTCGAGCAGCGCGCGCTGCGCCTCGCTTTTCAGCAGCGACTGGTGGGCGTGCTGGCCGTGGATGTCGACCAGCATGTCGCCCAACTCGCGCAACTGCGCCGCCGTCGCCGCGATGCCGTTGATGTAGGCCTTGCTGCGCCCGGCGTTGTCGATCACCCGGCGCAGCAGCGCGCCGCCCTCGTCGCTGGCGAACTCGTTGGCCGCAAGCCAGGCCTGGGCCTGGGCGCCGACGCCGAAGTCGGCCGTGATGTCGGCCTTGGCGGCGCCTTCGCGCACCACGCTGGCGTCGCCGCGCCCGCCCAGCGCCAGCGTCAGCGCGTCGATCAGGATCGACTTGCCGGCGCCGGTCTCCCCTGTCAGCACGCTAAAGCCGGCGGAAAATTCCAGTTCAATCGAATCGACAATGACGAAATCGCGGATAGACAATGTGCGGAGCATGGGCGGCTTGGGCTCTTTATAAGGGGTAAATGGGTGGGGACGGGCTAGTGCAGCTTGCCCTCGCCCGACGGGTACTCGTTCCAGTGCAGCTTTTCGCGCAGCGTGTCGTAGTAGCTCCAGCCTTGCGGGTGCAGGAAGGTAATGGCGTGCGGCGAGCGGGTAATGACGATGCGGTCGTTCTGCACCAGGCTGGCGAAGGTTTGCATGTCGAAGTTGACGCTGATGTCGCGCCCGCGCACCACCTGCACCTCGATGCGGCTGGTGTCGGGCAGCACGATGGGCCGGTTCGACAGCGCGTGCGGGGCGATCGGCACCATGACGATACCGCCCAGGCTGGGGTGTAGCAGCGGCCCGCCGGCCGACAGCGCGTAGGCGGTCGAGCCGGTCGGCGTGGAGATGATCAGCCCGTCCGAGCGCTGGTTGTACATGAAGTGGCCGTCGACGTCGACGCGCAGCTCGGCCATGCCGGCGCCGGCGCCGCGCGCGACGACGACGTCGTTGACCGCCATGCCGGTGTGGATCACCACGCCGTCGCGCAGCACGCTGCCTTCGAGCAGGGTGCGGCGCTCGGCCTTGTACTTGCCGTTCAGAATGTCGGCCAGCACCGGCAGCATGCGGTCGAGCGGAATGTCGGTCATGAAGCCGAGCCGGCCCTGGTTGATGCCGATCAGCGGCACGCCGTACGGCGCCAACTGGCGCGCCATGCCCAGCATGGTGCCGTCGCCGCCCATGACGATGGCGGCATCGGCGGCGCCGCCGATTTCGGCCGCGCTCATCGCCGCCACGCCCGGGAAGGACAGGTGGGCCGCGGTCTCGGCCTCGAACACGACGCGCTGGCCGAGGCCGCGCAGGAAGTCGATCAGCGTCTGCACCGACTCCTCGATGCCGTCGGTATGCTGGCGCACGACCAGCGCGATGGTGTTGTACTTGGCAGGCGTGACGGGCATAGGGATCTCAAAAATGATTGCTGGTGGAAATATTTAGATAAAGTAGCATATCATGCAACCTTGCTAAAGCTAAAAGCCGAATTCCGCACCACCGGCGCCGCCCCTGTCGGGGACGGCGACCGCGCGCAAGCGCGTCTACGCATCAACATACTGTATATATACACAGTATATGGCGGACGGCGCCCGGCTGCAAGTGGCGCGCAACGACTCCTGCAAAAAAATGGCGGGAGCAAGCAGAGTATGGCAAAAGTGGCCGCTGCGGGCGGGATTTTTTTAGCCATGCCCAACGGCGCGGCCGAGCCGGGGCCAGCGCCTCGGGGTCTGCCCCCGGAACGACGCCCCAGGTTTGCGCCGCCGCAGCGACGCCGCAGGCAAAAAACCAATTGCGCGACTGCGGTGGAGTCATTTCGCTAATATCGGGTTTCAGCTTTCATCAACCGACCAACAAGGCAGCCCGATGAACAACACCGAAGACCGCAAGGTCAACACCACGCAGCCGGTCCACAAGGACGCCGGCAAACGCCTGCCGCACGAGCGCGACGAATCGCCCGGCGCGCCCGACGCCAAGCCGCGCGACGTCATGAAACAGGCCGCGAGCGACCTCGAACGGGGCCTGGTCGACACCGACTTGCATGGCCAGCGCGGCGTCGAGAAAGTGGCCCCGGCCGAACCGCGGCAAGCGCTACCCGATCCCAAGCTGCACCCCAAACCGGCCCGCTGAGCCCCCGTCGAAAGAGCCGCCATGACAAAGCCGCCCACCCGCCCAACCCGATGCGCGCCACTACTGCTGGCGCTGTGCGCGCTGTGCGGCGGCGCCGCCGCCCAGAGCGGCGCGGCGATGCCGCCCGGTTTCGGCCCGAACCCGGCGCTGCCGCCGCCGCGGCAGTCGCTGATCCCGACCATTAACGTCGCACCCGCCCAGCCCTGGCAGGGCGACGCCAAGCCGGTTGTCCCGCCCGGCTTCGCCATCGGCGCCTACGCGCGCCACCTGGAGCATCCGCGCTGGCTGTACGTGCTGCCGAACGGCGACGTGCTGGTGGCGGAAACCAACGCACCGCCCAAGCCGGACGACGCCAAGGGCATCAAGGGCGCCATCATGAAGTTCCAGATGAAAAAGGCCGGCGCGGCCGGTGGCAGCGCCAACCGCATCACGCTGCTGCGCGACATCGACGCGAACGGCGTCGCCAAGACCCGCACCGTGTTCCTGCAGGGCTTGAACTCGCCGTTCGGCATGGCGCTGGTCGGCCAGGACTTGTACGTCGCCAACGCCGACGCGTTGCTTCGCTTCCCTTACCAGGAAGGCCAGACGGCAATCGAGGCGCCGGGCGTGAAGGTGATGGACTTGCCGGGCGGACCGATCAACCACCACTGGACCAAAAACGTCGTCGCCAGCCCGGACGGCGCCTTTCTGTACGTGTCGGTCGGGTCGAACAGCAACGTCGGCGAGCGCGGCGTCGAGGCCGAGGCCGGCCGCGCCGCGATCTGGCAACTGGAACGCGCCAGCGGCAAGGCGCGCGTGTTCGCCAGCGGCTTGCGCAACCCGGTCGGCATGGCGTGGCAAGCGCATGGCGGCGCGCTGTGGACCTCGGTCAACGAGCGCGACGAGCTGGGCGACGACCTGGTGCCGGACTATATGACCTCGGTCAAGGACGGCGCCTTCTACGGCTGGCCGTACAGCTATTTCGGCCAGCACGCCGACGCCCGCGTGAAGCCGCCGCGGCCCGACTTGGTGGCGCGGGCCATTGCGCCGGACTACGCGCTGGGCGCGCACACGGCGTCGCTGGGCCTGGCGTTTTACGACGGCAAGCTGTTTCCGGCCACCTACCAGGGCGGCGCCTTCGTCGGCCAACATGGCTCGTGGAACCGCAAGCCGCACAGCGGCTACAAGGTGATCTTCGTCCCGTTCGCCGACGGCCAGCCGTCCGGACCGCCGCAAGACTTCGTCGCCGGCTTCCTCGACAACGACGGCGTGGCGCGCGGCCGGCCGGTTGGCGTGGCGGTCGACCACGCCGGCGCGCTGCTGCTGGCCGACGACGTCGGCAACGTCGTCTGGCGCGTCACGCCGACCGCGCCGCGGTAACGGCGGGCCGCGTCGGGCTTTTTGTGTGCGACATCGTACAGAAGCGGCAGTTGAACCGGCGCATGATGAATTCTTAATAAGAACAGGAGCACATCGTGAAAAAATCAGGAACGGCTGTCTGGAGTGGCGGCCTAAAAGAGGGTAAAGGGAGTATCTCCACCGAAAGCGGCGCGCTGGACAACGTCCAATACGGCTTCAATACCCGTTTTGAACAGGGTCCCGGCAGCAATCCGGAGGAACTGATCGGCGCGGCCCACGCGGCCTGCTTCACGATGGCGCTGTCGGGCCAGCTGGGCGAAGCGGGCATGACGGCCAAACGCCTGATGACCACCGCCACCGTCACCCTCGACAAGGGGGACGACGGCTACGCGATCACCGAGGTGCACCTGAACCTGGTGGCGACGATACCCGGCGCCGACCAGGCCGCGTTCGAAGCGGCGGCGCTGCGCGCCAAGCTGGGCTGCCCCGTGTCGAAGCTGCTCAACACCCACATCACGCTCGACGCCCGCCTGGAAAACTAAGGCGCCGGCAGCGAACCGGGTCAGACCCTCGGGGTCTGACCCGGCTTTCGCCCTTGGTTTGCATGGGCAACCGCGCTGACGCGGAAACGGCCGGCTGCCGGCCCCGGCAAGGAATCGGCAAAGCGCATAGAATCCTGGTCTCCAGCCACTACACCACCAAGGATTACGATGCGCATTCTGCACACCATGCTACGGGTCGGCGACCTCCAGCGCTCGATCGACTTCTACACCGCCGTGCTTGGCATGAAGTTGCTGCGCACCAGCGACAACCCGGAATACCAGTACACGCTGGCCTTCGTCGGCTACGGCGCCAACCCGGACCACGCGGAACTGGAACTGACCTACAACTACGGCGTGCACAGCTATGACATCGGCAGCGCCTACGGCCACGTGGCGATTTCGGCCGACGACATTTACCAAGCCTGCGCGGCGGCCAAGGCAAACGGCGGCAACGTCACGCGCGAACCCGGCCCGGTCAAGGGCGGCAACACCGTAATCGCCTTCATCACCGACCCGGACGGCTACAAAATCGAGCTGATCGAGCGCAAGTTCGACGGCCAGGGCGCCGGGTTGTAAATAGCGACGAATGTACTCGCACCGCGAGCGGTTGGTCGGCTTAGCGCGCAGCGCGTAAGCCGACGGAGCCGACCCGGCGCACGCATGTCGAGTGCATCGGCGGCACCGCCGTTCGGGTGCCGCCGCGCTGCGCTTAGTGCTGCAGCAAGCTGTTGACGGTCGCCAGGTCGGCTTGCTTCAAGGTGCCGGCGGCCGACTTCAGGCGCAGGCCGTTGATGATGGTGTCGTAGCGCGCCTTCGACAAGTCTTTCTGCGTCGCAAACAGCTGCTTCTGCGCATTCAGGACGTCGATGTTGATGCGGACGCCAACCTGGTAGCCCAGCTTGTTCGACTCCAGCGCCGACTTGCTCGACACCTCGGCCGCCTCCAGCGCCCGCACCTGCGCCAGGCCGCTGTTGACGCCCAGGTAAGCCTGGCGCGCGCCCTGCGACGCGGTGCGGCGCGCCGTCTCCAGGTCGTTGCGCGCCTTGTCTTCCAGCGCAATCGATTCGCGCACCTTGCTGGTCACGGCGAAGCCGCTGAACAAGGGCACGTTCCACTGCACGCCAATGGCGTTGTTGTTGGTGCGGCCGGTGCCGGTGGTGTTGCTGCGGCTGGCGTTGGCCACCAGGTCGACGGTCGGGTAGTGGCCGGCGCGGTTGCGCTCGATGTCGCGCTTGGCCGACTCCAACGCCAGTTGGGCGGTGACGACGCCATAGTTCTGCTCCTCGGCCGAGGCGATCCACGGCTCCACGGCGGCCGGCTGCGGCGCGCCGATGCCCACGCCGGCGCGCATCGGCGCCAGCGCGGCCGGCGCCTCGCCGATGATGGTTTGCAAGGCCGCGCGCTTGTTGTCCAGGTCGTTAATTGCCGCGAACTCCTGCGCCACCACCAAATCGTACGCCGCCTGCGCCTCGTGCGTGTCGGTGATGGTCTGGGTGCCGACTTCGAAGTTGCGCTTGGCCGACGCCAGTTGCTCGGTCGTCGCGGTTTTCTGCGACTGGGTCGCGCCCAGGTTGTCCTGCGCCGTCAGCACGTCGAAATACGCCTGCGCCACGCGGGTGATCAAGTCCTGCTGCACCTGCGCGAACTGGGCTTCGGCGGCGGCCTGCGCCAGCTTGCTTTGCTGGTATTGCTGCCAGTTGGCCCAGCGGAACAGCGGCTGCGACAGCGTCAGGTTGTAGGTGTTGGTGGTGTTGTCGGTGTTCCTGCCGGTGACCAGGGTGTCGCCGAACAAACCCTCTTGCATCTGACCTTCGTTGAACGGCGAAAAGTCGCCATTCGAACGGGTGTGGCTGCCGCTCAGCCCGACGTTCGGCAGCAAGCCGGCGCGCCCCTGCGGAACCCGTTCCCGACCCGCGGCAAGCGCGGCGCGGGCGCTGGCGTACTGCGCGTCGTTGGCCAAAGCCTGCTGATACACCTGGTTGAGGTCGGCCGCCTGTGCTGAGAGCGAAACAAAAGCGCTGGCAATCAGCACGGCGATAAGGGGTTTCCGCATTACATTTCTCCGTTGGAGTCGTCAAAAAAGGTTATTGAATCACAGCTACAACTCTGGCTTGTCCACCGGGCATTGCGCCGCCGCGACCGGGGCCGGGCGGCGTTCCGGCCTCAATACTTGGGCATCGCGGCGTCGACCTGCGCCGCCCAGGCGTGCACGCCGCCGGTCAGATTGCTCACGTGGGCAAAACCGTTGCGCTCCAGGAAAGCCGCAACTTGCATGCTGCGCGCGCCGTGGTGGCAAATGCAAACGATGTGCGCATCCTCGTCGAGATCGTCGATACGGGCAGGAATCGTGTTCATCGGCATCAGGGTCGAACCCTCGATACGGCAGGTCTCGAATTCCCAGTTCTCGCGCACGTCCAACAGGAACGGGCGCGGACGGGCGGCGTCACCCAGCCAGGCGGCGAGTTCGGGGGCGCTGACGTAGTCCATGGCGGCCCGCTTAAAACTTGAACTGCGACGGCGTCGTCGCCAACACCAGCGGCTTGACACTGGTCTCGAACAGCTTGACGGTATCGTAGGCGCTGTCGGAGACGCGCGTGATCAGGTGCGCCGACATCACCGGCGCGTCGCCGATGATGGCCAGGATGCGCCCGCCCACCTTCACCTGCTGCATGAACGTCTCCGGCAGCACCGGCACGCTGGCCGAAATGACGATGACGTCGAACGGGGCGCCGTTGGCCCAGCCCTGCGCGCCGTTGCCCAGTTCCACCGTGACATTGCCGACGCCGTTGGCGGCCAAGTTTTTTTCCGCCAGCGCCTTCAGCTCGGGCAACACCTCGACGCTCGTTACATGCCGGCCCTTGAAGGCCAGCAACGCGGCCATATAGCCGGAGCCGGTGCCGATTTCCAACACGTTCTCGTGCTTTTTCAAGCCGACTTCCTGCAGGATGCGCGCCTCCAGCTTCGGCGTGAACATCGCCTCGCCGCCCGGCAGCGGGATGTCGGTGTCGACGAACGCCAGGTTCTTATACGCGGCCGGCACGAAATCTTCGCGCTTGACGACCGTCAACAGGTCCAGCACGTCCGGGTCGAGCACGTCCCAAGGACGGATCTGCTGTTCGATCATATTGAAGCGGGCTTGTTCGATGTTCATCTTTGGACTCGGTGAGAAAAATAATAATCCGCCATTTTATCGCTGAACTGACTTGCAGCACATGTTAATGACAAAGCCGGCCGATCGCAGCAATTTGCGACGATCTGCAGTTTGGCGGGTGTGAACATTAGGAAAACGGCAACCAGACGGTCGCGCCGCCCTCACGGCGCGGGGGCCGCGGCGGCGGCGTCGGGCAACAAGCCGCGCAAACTGACGTCGATGAACGCGGCCATATAGGCTTCCGCGTCGATGCTCTTCATGTCGCACGGCAAATACGAGTTCTTCCACATCATCAACATGATCACCGGCGCGCTCAGGATCGAGGTCATCAACGTCGGATCGACCGGGCGAAATTCGCCGGAAACGATGCCGCGCTCGAGCACCCGGGCGATCAGCGCGCAGCCTCGCGTTACCACCTCCTCGTTGTAGAACGCGGCCAGTTCGGGGAAGTTGCCAGACTCGGCCATTATCAACTTGGTGATGCCGGCGAGCCGGGTGGCGCCGATGTACTCCCACCACGCCATCAGGATCGAACGCAGCAGCGCGGCGCTGGCCTCGTCCGAGGCGGCGGCCAGGTTGTCCTCGGCCTGGCCGATGACCTGGACGATGTTCTCCCGCACCACCGCCTTGAACAAGTCCTCCTTGTTTTCGAAATACAGGTACAGCGTGCCCTTCGAGACGCCGGCGCGCTTGGCGACGTCCTCCAGCCGGGTCGAGGCGAAGCCGCGCTCGACGAACAGGTCCAGCGCGGCGGCGATCAGCTCCTGCGGACGGGCATCCTTGCGCCGCTCCCAGCGCGGCTTGGTGTCATTCGGTACTTCCATATGCGTCTATCCAGTTACTTACTCTTGAGTCATTAATATAGACGCACGCGTGCCCAGCGTCAAGCCGGCGCTGCGCGTTGCGCGACGCATCGTTGGACGACACATCCTTTTGCACGGGCGACACATCCGTTTGCACGCGACGACACAACTGCTTGCACTGTAAACCGAAGGGCTCTATGCCGTTTTGTATGGAACTTGACGCCCGTTCCGATATTGGGTAGCGCCGTGTGTGCGTGATACGGCGGAACGCAAGGGATTCTGCGGCAGGTGCTGGAGCTTGGACATGCGCAGGTAGGCGATGGCGACGAAGTTCTTGACGGTGCGGAAGCCCCTGGCGGCGGTTTTGGTTTGCTGTAGCAAGCCGTTCATGGCTTCGACGTAGGCGTTGCTTCTTCCGTCAAGCATGCCGCGCACGACGCCGGGCAAGCGGCCCTTGAGGGTGTTGGCGAGCTTTTTGAACGGCTCAAGCCGGCAGCGCCTGGCCCAGGAGATCCAGCCCTGCAAAGCCGCTTTGGCGGTTGCCTCGCAGTTGCCGCTCACACCCTGCGCATACACGTCGCGCAGGGCCTGCTTCAGGCGCCAAGCCCGGGCGCTGCGCAGGTTCGAACGCTGCAGGTGGTACATCGTGTTCATTTGGTTCTTGTTCCAGTCGGAAGGATTCTTGCGCATGCTCCACACCATGCCCTTGACGGCCTTGATGTCCGTTCCCAGCGCCGCGCGCACTACGCGCGGCCGGCTCTGCATTTCCTCGCGCCGCACCGCGTCCATCGCCTCGTTCGCCAGAGCGATGACATGAAAGCGGTCATAGCTGATCTGGGCCTGCGGCAACGCTTCGGTGACGCCCTTCGTGTACGCCGCGCTCATGTCCATGCAGACGTGTTCGATCCGGTCCGGGTCGCCGCCGTGCGCCACCACCTCGGCCTTGAAGTCGGCGACGGTGTCGTGCTTGCGCCCGGGCGTCATGAACAGCAGGCGTTTGGCCTCCAGATCGTGCACGACGGTGACGTATTCGTGGCCGCGTTTGACACTCGTTTCATCGATCCCGACCACCTTGATCCCTGCCATCACATCGCGGGCGCGCGCGATCTCGACGTAGTGTTCGATCCGCCGCCACAAGCGCTTCGACGCCACCCTCAATTGTGTTGCCGCCTGCGCAACCGGCAGCGACTGGCACAGCGACAGGGCCAGCGCTTCGAACAGCAGGGTGAAGCCGCTGCCGGGGCGCGCCCACGGCACTTCAACGAGCGAGGTCTTGCCGCAGGCGCTGCAATCGACCCGCGGCACCTCGGCGTGCAACCATGCCTCGAACTGGAAGAAATCGAGATGGCGCCTGTCGCGGCGGATGCGGTCGTGGACTCCTTGCCCGCTCACGCCGCAGGCCGGACACGGCAGCTTCTTCGCGTCGCACGCCACCTCGAAGTCAATCCGCCGCTTGGCAGTATCGAGCTCGACTTTGGTCACCGACCACGGCGCTTGCAGGCCCAGCGCGCTTGTAAACAGGGCTTCAACGGCAATACTCATCAGGCGTTCTTCGTCTTCAAAATGGCAGTGCCCGATATGGTACTAGAAGTCAAGTTCCACACGAAACGGGACAGAGCCCCGAGGCGGGGCACGACTGCTCAAACGCGAGGGCATGGCGCGAATGGAGGCTGAAGGGTAAACAATCACGGCCAAGAAGACCTTCAAGGACTGAGCCAGGCTTCCATCACGTCGATATCATGTACCTGCCGCAGATGCCTGACGAGACCTCATGGCGCTATTTGTTCGTGGCTATCGATCGCGCCACGCGGTGGGTTCGCCTGCATATCTACGGCGACATGACTGAACGTAGCAGCGTTGATTTCCTGCGCCGTTTGAAGCTCGCGTCGCCGATCAAGATCGCCAAAATCCTGACCGACAACGGCTCGCAGTTTACCGATCGTTCTGCTACCAAAGACAAGAAGCCCAGCGACAACTACGCCTTCGACAAAGCCTGCACTGGCATGGAGATCGAGCACCGCCGGGCGCCGCCTCGCCATTCTCAAACCAACGGTATGGTGGAGCGCTTCAATGGCCGGATCAGTGAACTGATCGCGCAGACCCGCTTCGATAGCGGGTCTGATCTGGAGGCCACCTTGCTCAACTATCTCAAGCTTTACAACCATCACATTCCGCAGCGAGCTATCGGCTCAACGCCACCAATTCAGGCGCTCAAGGAATGGCAGAAGCGCAAGCCTGAGCTATTCGGCAAACGCGTCTATGACCAGGCGGGACTGGACAGCCAGGAACTCTTTCGAAAGTAACCTCATCGCCTCGATCAAATTATCGACATCTGCATCCGAAATCCAAAGTGGTGTAGAAACTCGTATCGCGAAACGCTTGGCTTTTTCGGTGGGTAGTGTAACCACCTTCACTTGCATTCCGAATCTGTCTCGTAGCTGATCAGAAAACGAGGTGTACATATTCCCTTGGAGCGCGAATGGCGAATCAACAAACGGATCAAACGATGTGATGCCAGATAGCAACTCAGCATCAAGCGAGGAGCGGAGACTCTTTTCGCCCCAAACCCGTACGATCTCGGACTTCAGGTAACCGCCAAGGGCTAGTGAATACGCCTCGATTTTGCTCTGCCCTATATCTTCCCATACAGCGCATGAGGCCAAGAGTGAATCAAACTTCGAATTCGCGGACGCAACAGTATAACTTATTTCATTGCCAAAACTCGAATTCTCTCGCTTAGGCCGTGCGATATCGCGATCCGCCGCCGATATCCAGAGAGCAGATGCTCGAGGATTACGGATTACTGCCCCTGTCAGACTCGGCCCACACTGCCACTTATGCCCGCACGTCGCCAAGAAATCGATATCCAGTTCGGAAAAATCAATTGATGCCATTCCCATTAAATGCGCGGCGTCGCAGAATGACACCAACCCGTGTTTTCGTGAGATTTCAGCCATGCGACGAATTGGGAGCATGACTCCGGTTTGATAAGTTGGGGACGACCAAACCAGTGCGCCAAGAGTACGCTTAGGCATTCGGTAGCGCCGAATCTGTTTATCCACTGATGCAGCAATTTCTTCAGCAGAAATACCAGGAGACGTTGGCAGTACTATTTTCACCAATTGGACTTTGAAAATGAACTCTATTGATTTTAGTCCGGCAACGATATTAGGGTGTTCATGATCGGTGTAGAAAATGACATCGCCGCTTCGCCAGGACAGTCCAGTCAGCGCGTGCATGAAACCTTCAGTTGCGCCGTTGACAAGGGCAATATCATCGACCGACGCACCAAGTAAGCTACCAACTTGCGAACGCTGTTCAATAAGTGCGGTATAGCTGCCTTTGCTACTTGATATTTTACGTTGAAGCTTATCTAAAGCGATCTGCGGAGCTATCGTTCCAGCATCTACATTAAAGGTGGTAAAGGAACCGTAGCGGACGAAGGATTCCTCAATTGATTTCCAAAAGGAATGATCCGTAATAAGATTGGTAGCACTTGTGACCTGCTGGCTTATCATTGCCTGCCCGGCCGCTACTGCGTTTCGACCGCAAGCAAAAGCTCCACCTACGATTGCGCTTCCAGCTCCAATCGACAAGTACCGAAGAAATTCCCTCCGCCCATTTTTCGGGCTCGGCATATTCGCGATACTTGTAGAGAGACTGTAGCCAGAGACACCATCTTCTTTTTTATCATTACTCATCTGTTAATCTTTCATAATTAAGTCAACCTTGAGCGCATTGACGGACCCGCTAAAATAGTAGCCGAAATCTTATTATTCCATTCAGCACTTATCGTCATGGTAAGCGACAGATTACCAATTGCCCCGAGAAATTAAAAATTGCGCGCATGTCGCAGCAAGTCCGAGCATGAATCCTGAAAAACCTATATTGTCGAAAAAAATATAAGCTGTTACAAAACCTATAATTGAAGACAAGAATAAAAATATGATGAACTTACGTTGCGCCGACTGCGCCGGCGCACTCATTTTTAGCTTGGCCGCCGCGTTCATTTGCCCGTACATTGAAAAAAGCGCAGCAGTGCAAAGCCCGATAGTCGCCACGAAAAAAAAATCGCTATCCAGCAAAAAACCTATGAGCGCCAATGCTAGCATCGAGCCGTATACAGTGAAAAAACTCATCTTTTTATATCTATGCATAAGAATAAAAATCTAGCAACTAGGCATAAAACTATCGCCGTCTTCGTATGTCCTGTTAACATAATTGGAACAACCCAAAGATGCCAATGTCCCAGCTAAGCCCCCAATCACAGGATTACCAGATAGCCCGGTAACTATTCCACCCACCCCAGTTCCAAAGAGGAAGCATGAAACAAACGTTCCGGAATTCCAAACTAATCTTTCAGTTCCGGACGAGTCAAAGAGCTTAAGTGTTGTGCTTCCCCCTATTTCCAAATTACTAGTCATGTGGAAGCCAGCCGGCAAATCAAAGGTAACCGATTCCTCTCCAGCAGTTCCGTCACATGCAAAGGTCGTAATCGCTGTGTTATCCAACTCATATGCATTTCCTGCCAATACTCTCATCAATTTCTCCTTTATTTAAAAATACCGCTAAAATCCACGAAAGGTTTTTCGCCTATGGATATCTTGACGGCACTCATGTATTCTCGAAAAGATTCTTTGGCCGCACACTCTCGCGCCAGCAGAGCACATACCGCCAGAATATCGTTATCTTCAACGTCACTTAATACCATGGATTGCCGGAAAATCTCTTTTTGCGGCATCTTGTTGCCTAAAACCCACTTGATATAATCATGTATTTTGGGGGTGTGGACGCCAGTTGCCACATGTAACGATGATTTTCCCGATATGGGGCTAACTTTATGCCACCACCCACGTGGCACATAAAGCGCGTCGCCCGCATTTAATACGCCGTCGAAGACAATCTCGCTCCCGGCAGGGACGTCCTTAATTACCTCCTTATGAGCGCTTATGGGAATATTCACAGTTGGACGATAGACAGTCCAATGCTTCGATCCGATTAGTTGCAAGGCAAAAACACAGTGCGCATCAAAGTGCATTCCGAAAGTCCCGCCCCCTCCCTTCGTAGCGTATGCATTCCCAACCGTTGCGTACCCAATGAAATCTGAGACACTGCGACAAAGTTCGGCAACATGCTTGCTCGATTTGTCGAATCGATTTATCACCATCGAGCCTCCGTCATTCATCAACGCAACAATTTTTTCCTTATTAAAATTATGTATCAACTCATCATTAACCTGAGAGCCACGCTGGAAATCCTGGCGAGGGACTGGGCCATCATGAAAGAATCGAACAGTACCAAGCGCGGGTTCAATTGAAAAAAATCATTTGCGAAATCAGGCCAATCATACGACTCGGTATCAATAACAGATTCCATGAAAAGCATGTTTTTCTCAAAATAATTCTCAAGAAAGCTATTCGAATCAATATCAAATTTTACCACTCTTATAAAACCTTTCACATGTGGATAATTGCACGCCCCGGCCATTCTGAGTCACCTGCAAATCGATCGGCCATTAATTTCTAACTCCGTTTTCGCACTAACTACTTAGCAGCGCCTGTTCGTCCGAACATAAAGCTAGCCTTCATCGTGCTGTCAATATAATGTTATTGATAGACGCTTTTTTCTTCGCTATGAGGTTAAATCCAGCAGCCGAGTGACTGCCGCGCGCAGTCCACATCCGCTCACCTGTCATTTTAATTTAATTTTTTTCGTGAAATCTCTCGAATTGTTGCGCATTTATTATTGTTGCAAATTTATTACCTTTCAGATAATTTGTTGTGCTCAGTCATTAGTTGTTCAGTTTCGTGTGATCATGTTCTTTGTCGTCCTCGGCCGATGGTCGGGACAACAAAGGACGATGCTAGCGACGGGAAGGCGGTATGCACTTCCACCTGCAGACCGTACTCCGCGCAGAAGGCTCGGATCTGATCCTGGCAGCTTAATGCGTGGGCTTCCATTGCAGGATTTTTGACGCCCGTGCTCGATGTCGTTACGAAGTGGCGGACGAAGATCCCCTCTGCAACTGCGCAGCGTGCCGTCACAATTATCAATACCAGGCAGCACGTGGAATCCTTGCCGAACGAGCTTCCCACGACCAGCGAATGGCCTTTGCGTATCAGGCCCTGCAGTACCGTGATTACCGCTTCCTGAACGGATTGAGCCTGCTTAGAGCCGCTAACACAAGTCGTCTACGCCCCCTGTGCCAATATAACTTGAGACACCTACCCGATTAATTTAAAGTACAGCGGTAGGTTCCAACATGCACAACCGAAAGCATCAAATTAGCAG